>NZ_JBHJRX010000002.1:0-4221 GCF_042268605.1 Streptomyces sp. NPDC056296
CCTCCGGTGAGGGGCGCCCCCAGCGCCGTACGGACCATAGAACCGATCGGGCTGTCAGCCCATGAACTTCTTGAACTCGTCCGGCAGCTCGAAGTCCTGGCCGCCCTGCTGGGGCAGTCCGAAGGCGCCGCCGTTCTGCGCGGCCGCGGCGCGGCGGTCGGCCTCCTCCTGCTCCTGCTGCTTGCGCTTCATCGGGTTCCCGGAGCGCTGCTTGCCCTTGGCCTTCTTCTGCTGCTTCTTCTGCCGACCGGGGCCGCCGCCCATGCCCGGGACGCCGGGCATACCCGGCATACCGCCGCCCTGCGCCATGCGGGACATCATCTTGCGGGCCTCGAAGAACCGCTCCACGAGCGACTTGACCGCGCTGACGTCGACGCCGGAGCCCTTGGCGATACGGGCGCGGCGCGAGCCGTTGATGATCGTCGGCTCCGTGCGCTCGGCCGGGGTCATCGACTTGATGATGGCGGCCGTGCGGTCGACGTCGCGCTCGTCGAGGTTGTTGATCTGGTCCTTCATCTGGCCCATGCCGGGCAGCATCCCCAAGAGCTTGGAGATCGAGCCCATTTTCCTGACCTGCTCCATCTGGGCCAGGAAGTCGTCCAGGGTGAAGTCCTGGCCCTTCTTGGACGCCAGCTTGGAGGCCATTTTCTCGGCCTCTTCCTGGCTGAACGTCTTCTCCGCCTGCTCGATCAGGGTGAGCAGGTCACCCATGTCGAGGATGCGGGAGGCCATCCGGTCAGGGTGGAAGGCGTCGAAGTCCTCGAGCTTCTCGCCGTTCGACGCGAACATGATCGGCTTGCCGGTCACCGAGGCGATCGACAGGGCCGCACCACCGCGGGCGTCACCGTCCAGCTTGGACAGCACCACGCCGTCGAAGCCGACGCCGTCGCGGAAGGCCTCGGCGGTGTTGACGGCGTCCTGGCCGATCATCGCGTCGACGACGAACAGGATCTCGTCGGGGCCAACCGCGTCCCTGATGTCCGCGGCCTGCTGCATCAGCTCCTGGTCGATGCCCAGGCGGCCGGCGGTGTCGACGATGACCAGGTCGTGGACCTTGGACTTGGCGAACTCGATGGAGTCTTTCGCGACCTTGACCGGGTCGCCGACGCCGTTGCCCGGCTCGGGCGCGTAGACGGCGACGCCGGCGCGCTCGGCGACGACGCTCAGCTGGTTGACGGCGTTGGGGCGCTGGAGGTCACAGGCGACCAGGAGCGGCGAGTGGCCCTGCTCCTTGAGCCACCGGCCCAGCTTGCCCGCGAGGGTCGTCTTACCGGCACCCTGGAGACCGGCCAGCATGATCACGGTCGGCGGCTGCTTGGCGAAGCGCAGGCGGCGGGTCTCCCCGCCAAGGATGCCGACCAGTTCCTCGTTGACGATCTTGAGGACCTGCTGGGCGGGGTTGAGCGCCTTGGAGACCTCGGCGCCCAGGGAGCGTTCCTTGACCTTCTTGATGAAGGCACGCACGACGGGCAGGGCCACGTCGGCTTCGAGGAGCGCGATGCGGATCTCGCGGGCCGTGGCGTCGATGTCCGCCTCGGACAACCGGCCCTTGCCGCGGAGATTTTTGAAAGTCGCGCTAAGGCGGTCGGAGAGGGTATCGAACACGGTGGCGTCGGTCCTCGGAGTCGGGGGCGGTCTGAGCGTCTTCCAGGGTATCTGCCTCCGCAAGACATTCGTTCCCGCCTGCCGCATTCTTCGTCCCCGCCCGCCGCGTTCAGCGGTCGGGGACGGCGGGCCGTGCCCTGCGGCTGGGCGGGCTCAGCCCCGCAACGCCTCCTCCAGCACCCGGGCCACGTCCCCCGCCTCCTCCCCCGGCAGCCGCGCGCCCTCCGGGCCGGTGACGTAGAAGGCGTCCACAGCATTCGAACCCAGGGTCGAGGCGTGCGCGCTCCGCACCCGCACGCCCGCCGCCTCCAGCGCCCGCCCGAGCCGGAACAGCAGGCCCGGCGCGTCTTGGGCGCGGACCTCGATCACCGTGGCCAGCCGGGACGCGGCGGGGGCGACCGTCACGCGGGGCGGGGGCGGCTCCACGCCCCGGCGCCGGGGGTAGGCGGCGTCCCGTTCGGCGAGCCGGCCGGCGATGTCCAGGGTGCCGTCCAGGGCCCGGACCAGGTCGGCGCGCAGGCGGGTGGCCTGGGGCAAGGAGCCGTACTCGGCGGCGACCCGCCAGTCCAGCAGCAGGACGGAGCCCTCGACGCCGTCCGGCAACGGAAGGGACCGCAGCTCGGCGGTGCGGACGGTCAGCCGGTGCATGGCCAGCACCCCGGCGACCGCGGGGAGCACGCCCGCCTGGTCCGGTACGGCGATCAGCAGCTCGACCCCGAGGGGCTCCGGGTCGGCGGCCCGCTCCGCGTCGGCGGCCCGCTCCGGATCGGCCGGCGGTTCGGCCTGGGCGCGCAGGGTCAGTACCGGCCCGCCCGTGCGGAACGCCTCGACGGCGAGCCGTTCCTGCTCCGCAGTGGGCGCGGCGGCCTCGGGCTCCTCCAGGGGGTCTCCCGCCAGCACCGCCGAGACGCGTTTCACCAGGTCGGCGACGAGGGAGCCGCGCCAGGACGACCAGGCGGCCGGCCCGGTGGCCAGCGCGTCCGCCTCGGTCAGGGCGTGCAGCAGCTCCAGGGTGTGCTCCGTGCCGACCGCCTCGGCGACCGCGCGTACGGTGGCCGGGTCGTCGAGGTCACGCCGGGTGGCCGTCTCGACGAGCAGCAGGTGGTGGCGTACGAGGGTGGCGAGGACGGCCGTGTCCGCACGGTCGAAGCCGATCCGCGCCGCCACGTCCCGGGCGATGGTCTCACCGGCCACGGAGTGGTCCCCGGGCCAGCCCTTGCCGATGTCGTGCAGCAATGCGGCGACCAGGAGCAGGTCGGGCCGGTGGACGCGGCGGGTGAACCCGGAGGCGCGCACCGCGGTCTCGATCAGGTGCCGGTCGACGGTCCAGAGGTGGACGGCGTTGCGCTGCGGGCGGCAGCGCACCCGTTCCCAGTCGGGCAGCAGCCGGGTGATCAGCCCCTCGGCCTCCAGCGCCTCCCAGACCTCCACGGTAGGACGGCCCGAGCCCAGCAGGGTCACCAGCTGCTCCCGTGCCTCGGCGGGCCAGGGCGCGGGCAGCGGGCGCACGGTGGCCGCGAGGCGCCGTACGGCGTGCAGGGAGAGCGGGAGCCCGGCCTGGGCGGCGGCGGCCGCGGCACGCAGCGGGAGCACGGGGTCGCGGTCGGGGCGTGCGGTGCGGGCGAGCACCACCTCCCCGTCCTGCTCGACGACGCCCTCGGCGAGCGGGGAGCGCTCCGGCGCCGGTTTCCCCCCGCCCAGCATGGCGCGCAGCCGTGGCCGCACGGAGCGCGAGCGCAGTACGCGCCCCACCTCGCGCCAGGTGACGTCACCGGCGTACGAGATGACGCGGGCCGCCTCGTACACCTGCCGCAGCAGCGCGTCGGCGTCCAGCAGGCCCAGCTCGGCCGCCACCTGGTCCTGCTCCTGCAACGCCAGCCGGTCGGTCGCCCGGCCCGTCGCCAGGTGGAGCGCGTCGCGTACGTCGAGCAGTCGGCGCCGGGCTTCGGCGAGGCCCTCGCGCGGGGCGTCGGCCAGCCAGGAGGCGGCGACGGCGCGCAGGGCGGTGGCGTCGCGCAGGCCGCCCCGCGCCTCCTTGAGGTCGGGTTCCAGCAGGTACTGGAGCTCGCCCTGGCGTTCGGCCCGCTCGGCGCAGAGTTCCTGGAGTTCGGGGAGGCGTTTGGGGGCCTGGTTGCGCCAGTCGGCGAGGACCGCGGTGCGCAGCCCGGCGGTCAGTCCCAGGTCGCCGGCGAGGTGTCGGGCGTCCAGGAGACCGAGTTGGACTTTCAAATCCTCGCCCGCCGTCCTGCGGGCCTCCGCCGGCGTGCGCACGGAGTGGTCGAGGGCGAGGCCGAGGTCCCAGACGGGGTACCAGAGGCGGTCGGCGAGGGCGGCGACCGCCTTGGCGTCGCCGCCGTCGTGCAGCAGGAGCAGGTCCAGGTCGCTGCGCGGGGACAGCTCGCCGCGCCCGTATCCGCCGACGGCGACGAGCGACACCCCTCTGAGCCCGTCGGTGCCCGCGGCGAAGAGGCCCGACAGCCACTCGTCCGTCAGTCCGGCGAGGGCGGCACGGCGCGGGGGGGGGGGGAGGACGGGCCCCCCCTGCGGGGGGGATAGGAGGCGCCCTACCACCTCTCCCCTCCTTCCCTCCTCCCCTCTTTTTTCCCCCCTCCTTCC
>NZ_JBHJRX010000002.1:4231-227091 GCF_042268605.1 Streptomyces sp. NPDC056296
CCTCTCTGGGCCTGTCGGTGCCCGCGGCGAAAAGCCCAGACAACCATTCGTCCTGCAGTCCGGCGGGGGCGGCACGCCGCGGCGGCCCGGACCGCGTCTCCTCGGTGAGGAGGCGCAGCCGGGCCGCCGCGTAGCCGCTGGGTCCCGAGTCCTCTGCTTCTTTCGTCACATCCGTACTCGTCACCCGGCGACTCCGTTCCGTTCTCGTGCCTCAGAGCTGCCCCAGAGCTGCGTCAGAGCTGCGTCAGAGCTGCCTCAGAGCTGCCTCAGAGCTGCCTCAGAGCTGCTGCGAAGCTGTTCAGAGCGCGTCGGGGCCGCGCTCGCCGGTCCGGACCCGTACGGCCGTGTCGACCGGGACCGACCAGACCTTGCCGTCACCGATCTTGCCGGTGCGGGCCGCCTTGACCACGACCTCGATCAGCTGCTCGGCGTCGTCGTCCTCGACCAGCACCTCGATGCGGATCTTGGGCACCAGGTCGACCGTGTACTCGGCGCCGCGGTAGACCTCGGTGTGGCCGCGCTGGCGGCCGTAGCCGCTCGCCTCGGTGACGGTCAGGCCGTGGACCCCGAAGGCTTGGAGGGCCTCCTTGATCTCGTCGAGCCGGTGCGGCTTGACGACGGCGGTGATGAGCTTCATGCGTCCACCTTCTTGCTCTCGGCCTGCGCGGCCGTGGAAGCGGCCGGCGTGGCGGTCGTCCGGGCGGCACCGCCCCCGGCGCCGCTGAAGTCGTATGCGGTCTCGGCGTGCTCGGCCTGGTCGATGCCGGCCACCTCGTCGTCCTCCGGCACTCGCATGCCGATCGTCTTGTGCAGGACGAAGGCGAGGATGGCAGAGACGACCAGGGAGTAGGCGAGGACCCCGAAGACACCGGCGCACTGCTTCCAGAACTGGTCCAGGCCGCCGCCGTAGAAGAGGCCCGCGACGTCGGACTGGCCCTTGCCGGTGGCGAAGAACCCGACGAGGAGGGAGCCGAGGATGCCGCCGACGAGGTGCACGCCCACGACGTCGAGCGAGTCGTCGTAGCCGAACCGGTACTTCAGGCCGACCGCCATGGCGCACAGCACACCGGCGATGACGCCGACGGCGATCGCGCCCAGCGGGGAGACCGCGCCGCCCGCCGGGGTGATGGCGACCAGTCCGGAGACGGCGCCGGAGGCGGCGCCCAGCGTGGTGAACGCACCGTGCCGGATCTTCTCGTAGGCGAGCCAGCCGAGGACGGCCGCGCCCGTGGCGACCTGCGTGTTGACGAACATCAGCGCGCCGACGCCGTCGTCGTTGCCCAGCCACGAGCCGGCGTTGAAGCCGAACCAGCCGAACCACAGCAGGCCGGCGCCGAGCATGACCAGCGGCAGGCTGTGCGGGCGCATCGGGTCCTTCTTGAAGCCGACCCGCTTGCCGATGACCAGGATCACGCCGAGCGCGGCGGCACCGGCGTTGATGTGCACGGCCGTACCACCGGCGAAGTCGATCACACCGAGCTCGAAGGCCCAGCCGCCGGCGCCCCACACCCAGTGGGCGACCGGGAAGTAGACGATCGTGGCCCACAAGGCGATGAACAGCGCCCAGGCCGTGAACTTCACCCGGTCCGCGAGCGCGCCGCTGATCAGGGCGGGCGTGAGCACGGCGAACATCAGCTGGAAGACCAGGAAGACGAAGACCGGGATGGTGTAGCCGTCCCACAGCTCGGTCAGGCCGATGTTGCTGAGACCGAGCCAGTCGGAGTTCCAGCCGACGATGCCGCCGGTGTCCGTGCCGAACGCCATGGAGAAGCCGTACAGCACCCACAGGACGGTGACGATGCCGAGGCTGATGAAGCTCATCATCAGCATGTTCAGGGTGCTTTTGACGCGGACCATGCCTCCGTAGAAGAAGGCCAGGGCCGGGGTCATGAGCATCACCAGGGCGGAGCAGATGAGCATGAAGCCCGTGTTGGCGGCAGAGAGCTCCGTCTCTGCGGCGAGCGTGATGGCTGGAGCCATCGGCGTCTCCTCGTCATTGGTACGGCCCCGTGCGGGCGAAGCCTGAGCGGAATGAGGGGTGGGCCGGTTATGAGCCACGAGATTGGCTCAGCACCGTTTCGGTGGGCGCCCCTCGTTGTTTCGCCGCCGTGACGAAGGCGCTGTGCGTGTTACGCGTGGGTGAACTGCCGGATGCGGGGCCGCGCGATCGTTGTCGTGAAGCGGCGTCCCGGCCGGGGACACAAGCCGGCCGCGGCGGCCTCCGAATGACCTGGCATGGGGGAGCCGAGTCGGGCAGTTCGGGAGGGCCGGCCGCGGCCGGGGCTGGTGGGGGTTCAGACCGCTTCGGCGGTCTCCGGCAACTCGACGGCGAGCCGCTCGGTGAGGTCGATGACCTCACCGAGGTCGCCGAAATCGCGTACGGCCGTGTCGACGGTCTTGCGGATGCGGGTGTTGACGCGTTCGGAGCGGACCTTCTTGGCGATGCCCATGGCCTCGACGGCCAGGCCGGTGCTCTCCCCGGGTTCGCGGCGCAGCAGGTGCACGGTGGCCATGCCGATCAGGTTCAGCGCGTACGACCGCTGGTGCTCGTCGTCCTTGGCGAACAGCTCCACCGCGCGGCGCATCAGCGGCTCGGCCAGGGAGGCGTAGGCGGGGCTGCGGCCGGCGACGTAGGCGAGGTCGCGGAAGGAGTGGCTGTTCTCCCCGTAGAGCTCGGCCTCGGAGAAGAAGCGGATCCAGTCGGGGTCCGGCTCGTCCCACTCGTCGGCCTCGGCGAAGGTGTCCTCGGCCATGCGCACCGCACGCTTGCAGCGGCCCGGCTGCCCCATGTTGGCGTAGGCGCGGGCCTCCATCGCGTACAGCATCGACTGGGTGCGGGGGCTCGCGCAGTCCCGGCTGCCGTACTGCGCGAGGTGGATCAGCTCCAGGGCGTCGTCGGGCCGGCCGAGGTGGATCATCTGGCGGCTCATGCTGGAGAGGACGTACGAGCCGAGTGGCCGGTCACCGGCCTCCTTGGCGGCGTGCAGGGCCAGGACGAAGTACTTCTGCGCGGTGGGCTGGAGCCCGACGTCGTACGACATCCAGCCGGCCAGCTCGGCGAGTTCGGCGGCGACCTTGAACAGCTTGGACCGGGTGGCCTCCGTCTGGGGTTCCTGCAGCAGGTCGGTGACCTCGTGCAGCTGGCCGACGACCGCCTTGCGGCGCAGACCGCCGCCGCACTGGGCGTCCCAGCGGCGGAACATCACGGCGGTCGACTCGAGCAGGTCCAGCTCGGGCCTGGACAGGCGCCCACGCGCGCGGGAGGCGGGCGCCGGCTCGCGTCCGGAGGAGGAGGCCGACGGCGAGGGGACGAGCCAGCGCTGCATGGGCTCGATGAGGGACGGGCCCGCGGAGAGGGCCAGCGAGCTCCCGAGGAAGCCGCGCCGCGCCAGCATCAGGTCGCTGCGCGAGAACTCGCTGAGCAGGGCCACGGTCTGCGGGCCCGTCCAGGGCAGGTCGACTCCGGTCGCGGAGGGCGTCGGGCGGGTGGAACGCAGGCCCAGGTCCTCGACGGAGACGACGACGCCGAAGCGCTCGGAGAACAGCTCGGACAGGATCCGCGGGATCGGCTCGCGCGGGTTCTCGCCGTCGAGCCAGCGGCGTACTCGTGAGGTGTCCGTGGAGATGTGGTTGGCGCCCAACTGGCGTGCCCGGCGGTTGACCTGGCGGGCCAGCTCGCCCTTGGACCAGCCGCTGCGGGCGAACCATGAGGTGAGCAGCTCGTTGGGGCGCTTGTCAGCGGGCGACGCGCTTCCCGCGCTCGTACCGCTTCCGCCGTTGCCGCTCACTGGAACGCCCCCATCCCTGAACCCACCTGTCGCCGAGTGCGCCAAGCCCTATCAGAATGCCGGTGGTTGGGGCCCTCCGTCCGGTGGTTGCCACCCTTCGAACGGAAAGCCGAGTTGCCTCCGGCATACCCACAAGTGCATGTGCCCCACGGCTCCATGCACACAAAGTAATCCTACGATCACCCGTCCAGCCATGGCGATTGCGGAATCGCCACCATTCGCCACCCCTTCGGATGAACTCCCAGTGGCCTGCACACGATTCACTTGACATAGGCCACCCGGGAGTCGGCGCAACGGTGCACACCGGGGCGTGCGCGGGCGAGCACACCACCCGGCGTGCTTCCGGACGCTGTCTGAACCGCGCCGGACTGGGGAGTTGGAAGCAGAGAGTCACGTTTCACGTCCGCTGCGTAACCGCCGCTGCGTCGACCCGTTGGAGGGGGCATGGGCTTCACTATCGGCATCGGCAGCACTCGGGGCATGCGCGACATCCGGTCCGGCGCGCGCCGCCGCGGCCGCGCGTCGGAGTGCACCGTCGTGGCCGAGTTCACCGGACTGTGGGGCTGGGCCGTGGTGCCGGGGGCCCGGGCCGCCGCGGGCGCCTGCTCGTGCGGCCGGCGTGACTGCCCGGCGCCGGGCGCGCATCCGCTCGGCTTCGCGCCGGAGGTGCCCGCAGGGGCGACCCTGGGCGAGGCGAGCGAGGCCTGGGCCGAGTTCCCGGGCGCCGCGGTGATGCTGCCGGTCGGTCGGACCTTCGACGTGATCGAGGTGGCCGAGCCCGCCGGGCTGCGGGCACTGGCCCGGCTGGAGCGCATGGGCCTCCCGCTCGGCCCGGTCACGGCGACCCCTCAGGGCCGCGTCCACTTCTTCGTCGCCCCGGGCGCCGCCGCCGAGCTGCCCCGGCTGCTCTACCGCATGGGCTGGGACGACCCGTCCGCCCTGGATCTGCGCGGACTGGGCCCCGGTACGCATGTCACCGCCCCGCCGTCCGACCGCGGTGACCTCGGCCCGGTGCGCTGGCTGCGTCCGCCGGCCCTCGACTCGGCGACCAAGCCGCCGGCGGCACGGCTGCTGCTGGGGACACTGGCGTACGTCGCCCATCGGTCGCGGGCGTAGGCCTCCGGCCGGGAGGGCGCGCGCTCTTCCACGCGGGCTTCCGGACACGGGCTTCTTCGCGCGCGGCATCCTGCCCAGGGTTCTTCGCCCGGCATCCCGACACGGACTTCCTGGCACAGACTTCTTCGCACAGCATCCCGACACAGACTTCCTGGCACAGGCTTCTTCGCACAGCATCCTGGGCACAGGCCTGTCCGCACGGACCGCTACGCGCACGCCCCTTTCCGCCCCGCGCAGACGCCCCCTCCCGCTCCGCGCAGCACGCCCCCTCCTGCTCCGCGCAGCAACGCCCCTTTCCGCTCCGCGCAGCAACGCCCCTTTCCGCTCCGCGCAGCAACGCCCCTTTCCGCCCCGCGCAGCACGCCCCCTCCCGCCCCGCGCAGCACGCCCCTGCCGCACCCCGCCGCGTCCCCGGCTACACCGGACCCGGCAAGTGGCGCCGACCCCCACCCGAGCCCGAGCCCCGGCACCGCGAAGCGCCCGTCCCCCGGTCACGGGGAGGCGGGCGCTTCTTCGCACGCGGGCGCGCGTTCTGGTGCGCACCGGAGTCCGGCAGGCGGCGTCACTCGCCGATAAGGGCATCCACGAACGCCGCGGGCTCGAACGGCGCCAAGTCGTCCGCGCCCTCGCCGAGCCCGATCAGCTTGACCGGCACGCCCAGCTCGCGCTGCACGGCGACCACGATGCCGCCCTTGGCCGTGCCGTCCAGCTTGGTGAGCACGATGCCGCTGATGTCGACGACCTCGGCGAAGACCCGCGCCTGGATCAGGCCGTTCTGGCCGGTGGTGGCGTCGAGGACGAGCAGCACCTCGTCCAGCGGCGCGTGCTTCTCCACGACGCGCTTGACCTTGCCGAGCTCGTCCATGAGACCGGTCTTGGTGTGCAGGCGGCCGGCGGTGTCGATGAGCACGACGTCCGAGCCCATCTCCTTGCCCTCCTTGACCGCGTCGAAGGCGACGGAGGCGGGGTCGCCGCCCTCCGGGCCCCGCACGGTGTGCGCGCCGACCCGGTCGCCCCAGGTCTGCAGCTGGTCGGCGGCGGCGGCACGGAAGGTGTCCGCGGCGCCGAGGACGACACTGCGGCCGTCGGCGACCAGCACGCGGGCGAGCTTGCCGGTGGTGGTGGTCTTGCCGGTGCCGTTGACGCCGACGACCATCACGATGCCGGGCTTGCTGGACGCGGGCTCGGTCTTGACCTCGCGGTCCATGTCGGGACCGACGAGGGTGATCAGCTCCTCGCGCAGCAGGCCGCGCAGCTCGTCGGGCGTGCGGGTGCCGAGCACCTTCACACGCTCGCGCAGCCGCTCGACCAGCTCCTGGGTGGGCTGCACGCCGACGTCGGCGGTGAGCAGCGTGTCCTCGATCTCCTCCCAGGTGTCCTCGTCGAGGTGCTCCCGGGAGAGCAGGGTGAGCAGGCCCTTGCCGAGGGCGTTCTGCGAGCGGGAGAGGCGGGCACGGAGCCGGACCAGACGGCCGGCGGTGGGCTCGGGAACCTCGATCTGCGGGATCTCGAGCTCTTCGACGACGGGCGGCTCCTCGACGGTGGCGGGAGCGGTGCCGCCGTCCGGGAGGTCTACCTCCTCTATCGTCCGGCGCGTTTCGTCGCGCGGCGTCTCGGCCTCGTCGCCGACGTGCGGCTCGGCCGGAGGGGCGGTGATGTCGGGCGTGGCGGGAGGCGGCGGAGGCAGCTGCTTCTTGCGGCGACTGCCGATGACCAGCCCGCCGAGCGCGCCGATCACGACCACGGCGATGACTACAGCAAGGATGACGATTTCCATAACGGCTCCAGTATGCGTGACCCCTGCCCCGGCCCTTCATTGGTCGGCGGGGCAGGCGTGCCCCGGTCCGACGACATGGCCACTTGTGACTTCCTCCAAGGGACAAAGGCCCCTGGAGGGACGGAGTCGGATCAAAGTACGATGGAAGAGGCCACGTCAACGCGCGTAGAGTCCCGAACACCCCCTCTTCTCCCACGATCGAGGCACGGACCCCCCACATGAGCAAGACCGCCGAGACCGAAGGCGCCCTGGAAACACGTGGCATCGAGCAGGTGCCCGACCACGAGCGCACCGCCCGGACCCGTGAGCTTTTCCCGACCTGGGTCGGCGCCAACATCAGCGTGCTGCTGCTCACGATGGGCGCGAGCCTCGTCGTGGCGTACCGGCTGAACTTCTGGCAGGCCCTCGTCGTCGCGGCCGCAGCGCCGCTCCTGTCCTACGGCCTGGTCGGGCTGATCGGCATCGCGGGCAAGCGCGGTGGCGCACCCGGAATGGCACTGTCCCGGGCGGTCTTCGGGCAGCGGGGAAATCTGCTGCCGGGTTCGCTGATCTGGGTCGCCCGCTGGGGCTGGGAGACGATCAACGCGGTGACCGGCGCCTACGCCCTGCTCACCGTGCTGGACATCGTGTTCGGCATCCGGGCCAACAGCGTGCTGGACATGGTCACGCTGCTCGCGTTCGTCGTGGCGACCTTCGCGATCTCCGGGCTGGGCATCAACGCCGTACAGAAGTGCAACAAGTACGCGGCCTACCTCTTCGCCGCCTTCTCGATCCTGGTCCTCGGCTACCTGGTCGTCGACACCGACTGGTCCGCGGTGTTCGACCGGTCCGCCGGTTCGGTGGCCGCGATGATCACGGGCGTCGGTCTGATCGCGGCCGGCGGCGTCAGCTGGATCCCGTCCGCCCCCGACTTCACCCGGTACCTGCCGCGCACGGCCTCCTCCAAGGGGATCGTGGGCGTGACGATCGGCGGCGCCGGCATCGTCGTCCTGCCCATGGTCCTGATGGGCATGGTCATGGCCGTCTCCACGCCGGACCTGGCCTCGGCCTCCGACCCGGTCTCCTTCCTCGGTGAGATCCTGCCGACCTGGATCGCGGTGCCGTACCTGCTGATCGCGCTGATCGGCATGCTGCTGATCAACTCGATGTCGATGTACTCGGCCGGCTTCACCGCACAGACCCTGGGCTTCAAGGTCCCGCGGCACTGGGCGGTCTCGGTCAACGCCGTGATCTCGCTGATCTTCGGCGGCGTGCTGATGTTGGTGGCGACCAGCTTCATGGGCTCCTTCATCGCCTTCCTGTCGCTGCTCGCGGTCGCCTTCTCCGCCTGGGTCGGCGTCTTCGGCGCGGACATGCTGCGCCGCAAGGAGTACGACGGCGAGGCCCTCGCCGACACCGGCCGCACCAGCGCCTACTGGTACCGCGGCGGCTTCTCCCCCGCCGCCGTCGCCGCCTGGGCCGTGGGTCTGATCGCCGGGCTGATGTTCACGACCTCCGACTGGTTCACCGGCCCCCTCGCCGCGAACAACTTCATCGGCGAGTACGGCCTCGGCTGGGTCGCCACCGTGGTGATCTCCGGCCTGCTGTACGTCGTACTGCCGAAGCCTGCCGTAGTCGTCCCCGCGGCGGCGACCGCGGACCGGGCGGCCGAGCAGCCGGAGACCGCGACCGTCTGACGTACACCGGCCGACGCCCCCCTTCCGCGCACGGCGCCGAGGACCACTCCTCGAGCACCGCGGGACGGGGGCGTCGCCGTGCGCACCAGGTCCGAACCGCACCCCGGTGTGCGGTTCGGACCTGGTGCGCTCGCTGGGCGCCCGCCTCCTGCCGGTTCCGGCGGAGCGGGAACGGGAGATGGAGCACGAGCAGGTGCCAGGCCCTGCCGCGCGAGGTCGCCCTGCCGCGGTCCCGTCTCGACCGGATCGCGGTCGCCACCGACCAACCGCGGTCGGTGGCGGAACACCGGAGCCAGATCGAGGACCGCCTGCGCATCCCTGCGCATCCCTGCGCGTCATCGAGGAGTCCGCCAGGGAAGCCCTGAGGATCGGCGGGGGAATCATCATCTGGTGAGCCGGCCGTCAGGCCCCGGACGTACGACACCGCCGCCCCCGGTCCGGGCGGTGACCCGGGCCGGGGGCGGCGGACGGTACGAGGAGAGGGGCAGCGGGGACTTGGCCCTTCTCCCCGGGTTCGGGGTGGGCGGTCAGCCCATCTCCTCCAGTGCCTTGCCCTTCGTCTCCGACACGAACTTCAGGACGAAGGGGATGGAGAGCGCGGCGAAGATCGTGTAGATCACGTAGGTGCCGGAGAGGTTCCACTCGGCCAGCGACGGGAAGCTCGCCGTGATGGCCCAGTTGGCGATCCACTGCGCGGAGGCGGCCACGCCCAGCGCGGCGGCGCGCAGCCGGTTCGGGAACATCTCGCCGAGGAAGACCCAGACGACCACACCCCAGGACAGGGCGAAGAAGAGCACGAACAGGTGGGCGGCGATCAGCGCGACCCAGCCCTGCGTCTCCGGGAGCTTGCCGCCGACCAGGTCGAAGGAGAAGGCCCAGGCCTCCAGCGCCAGGCCGATCACCATGCCGACCGAGCCGATGAGGGCGAGCGGCTTGCGCCCGATGCGGTCCACGAAGATCATCGCGATCACGGTGCCGACGATGTTGATGATCGACGTCGTGAACGAGTAGAAGAACGACTGCGTCGGGTCGACGCCGACCGACTGCCACAGCGTCGAGGAGTAGTAGAACGCGACGTTGATGCCGACGAACTGCTGGAAGACCGACAGGCCGATACCGATCCAGACGATCTTCTTGAAGAGGAAGCTGCCGCCGAGCAGGTCCTTGAAGGAGGACTTCTCCTCGCGGTGCATGGCGTGCTCGATCTCGGCGACGCGGGCGTCGAAGTCCACGTCCTTGCCCTCGACCTCTTCGAGGATCTTCTTGGCGCGCTCGTGCTTGCCGACGGAGATCAGGAAGCGCGGGGACTCCGGGATGGCGAAGGAGAGCAGGCCGTAGAGGACGGCCGGGATGACCATGATGCCCAGCATGACCTGCCAGGCCTCCAGGCCCATCAGCTCACCGCGCTGGTCGCCGCCGGCGGCGTTGAGCAGACCCCAGTTGACCAGCTGCGACACGGCGATGCCGATGACGATCGCGGCCTGCTGGAAGGAGCCGAGGCGGCCGCGGTAGGCGGGCGGTGAGACCTCGGCGATGTAGGCGGGGCCGATCACCGAGGCCATGCCGATGGCGAAGCCGCCGATGACACGCCACATGGCGAGGTCCCACAGCGCGAAGGGCAGTGCGGAGCCGATGGCGCTGACGGTGAAGAGGACGGCCGCGATCTGCATGCAGCGGATGCGGCCGATGCGGTCGGCGATGCGGCCGGCGGTCGCGGCGCCGATGGCGCAGCCGATCAGTGCGACGGCGATGACCTGGGCCAGCACCGCGGAGCCGACGTCGTAGCGGTCCCGGATGGCCTCGACGGCTCCGTTGATCACGGAACTGTCGTAGCCGAACAGGAAGCCGCCCATCGCGGCCGCCGCCGCGATGAAGATGACGTGCCCGAGATGATCGGGGTGAGCCGTCCTGGCTCCTGAACTGGGTGCCTGCGATGTGCTGGCCACGTGTACTCCTCGGGCTACCGGCAACGCTGCCGGGGTGGATCGCCTTCGAGATGCCACTGAAGGGACCTGAAGGTAAATGCAACGCTGCAGAGACTATGCCTTCAAGTTTCGAAGTCAATAGGGCGAGAGCTATGAGTTTTCCGATGCTGGAGGGGGGCGCGTGTTCAAGAGTTGAAGTTAATGTGCTGAGGAACTAACGCAGCCGCTGGCTGATGACCTTCGACACGCCGTCGCCCTGCATGGACACGCCGTACAGCGCGTCGGCGACCTCCATCGTGCGCTTCTGGTGCGTGATGACGATCAGCTGCGAGGCCTCCTGCAGCTCCTGCATGATCCGGATCAGCCGCTGCAGGTTCGTGTCGTCCAGCGCCGCCTCGACCTCGTCCATGACGTAGAACGGGCTGGGCCGCGCCTTGAAGATCGACACGAGCATCGCCACGGCGGTCAGCGAGCGTTCCCCGCCCGAGAGCAGCGAGAGCCTCTTGACCTTCTTGCCCGGCGGCCGGGCCTCGACGTCCACGCCCGTGGTGAGCATGTTGTCGGGGTCGGTCAGGATCAGCCGGCCCTCACCACCCGGGAACAGCCGGCTGAAGACGCCCTCGAACTCCCGGGCCGTGTCCCGGAAGGCCTCGGTGAAGACCTGCTCGACGCGCTCGTCGACCTCCTTGACGACCTGGAGCAGGTCGGCGCGGGTCTTCCTCAGGTCCTCCAGCTGCTCGCTGAGGAACTGGTGCCGCTCCTCCAGCGCCGCGAACTCCTCCAGGGCCAGCGGGTTGACCTTGCCGAGCTGCTGGTAGGCACGTTCGGCGGCCTTCAGGCGTTTCTCCTGCTCGGAGCGGACGAAGGGCCGGGGGCGGTTGCGCGGGTGGTCCGGGTCCTCGGGCAGCTCCTCGCCTTCGGCGGGGGGCGAGGGCGGCACCTCTTGATGGGGGCCGTACTCGGCCGCGAGCCCCGCCGGTTCCACACCGAGTTCCTCCAGCGCCTTGGTCTCCAGCTGCTCGATGCGCAGCCGCTTCTCGGCGCCGAGTACCTCGCCCCGGTGGACTGAATCCGTCAACTTGTCGAGCTCGGCCTTGAGGTCGCGTCCGGCGGTGCGCGCGGCGGTCAGGTCCTGCTCACGCCGGGCTTTGGCGGCCTCGGCGGCGGTGCGCTCCGCGTCGGCGCGGGTAAGGGAGACCTCGACGTGCGCGAGCAGTTGCCGGGCGCCGGTGGCCACGGCCTCGGCGACGGCCGCCTCGTGCCGCAGCCGGGCCCGCCGCTGTTCGGCACGCGCGCGTGCCTCGCGTTCCGCGCGGGCGGCTCGGTCCAGGGAGTCGGCCCGTCCGGCCAGCCCCTTGACCCGTTCCTCGTGCGTACGGGCCTGGAGGCGGGCCTCCATCTCGGTCTGGCGGGCGTTGGCGCCGTCGGCGGCGAGCCGGTCGCGCACGGAGGTGTCGGGCTCCGCCTCGACCGGCATCTCCTCAGCGACCGCCAGCCGCTCGGCCAGCTCCTCGACGTCCATCAGCGCCTTGTCCAGCGCCTCCTGCGCCCGGGCCGCCGCCGCGGCGGACCGCTCGGCCTCCCCCGCGGCGCCCCGCGCCTGTCCCGCCAGCCGGCCCAGCTGCTGGGCGACGGCCGACTTCTCCCGGTCGGCCGCCCGGCGCCGCTCCCCCAGTTCCTCCACCAGCGCCGCACACTCCCGGCGCCGCTCGACGGCCGCGTCCTGCGCCTCGGCGAGCTCCTCGCACCGCACGCCCAGTTCCTCCAGCTCGGCGGCGGCCTGGTCCACGGAGGCCTGCACCTCCAGCAGGCTGGGCGCCCCGGCGGACCCGCCCTGCGCGAAGTGCGCGCCCAGCAGGTCGCCCTCGGCGGTGACGGCGGTCAGCCCGGGCCGGGCGTAGACGAGGTCCTCGGCGTCCTCCAGGGTGCCGACGACGACGATCCCGCGCAGCAGCCGCCGTACGGCGGGCATCAGGTCGGCGGGACCACGGACGAGGTCGGCGGCGTACGGCGGCCCTTCGCTCCGCGACTCCTCCGTTACGTCGTCGGGGGCGCCGGCGAGCAGCAGGGCGGCCCGTCCGGCGTCCTGCTTGCGGAGCAGGCGGATGGCGTCGGCGGCTGCGGCCGGGGACGTCACCGCGAGGGCGTCTGCGGTGGCGCCGAAGGCGCTGGCCAGGGCGGCCTCGTAACCGGGCGTCACGGTGAGGAGTCCGGCGGCCGGGCCGAGCAGGCCGGTGAGCCGGTCCTTGGCGGCGAGCAGCGCCCCGGTGCCGTCCTTGCGGCGCAGTCCGAGCGCGAGGGCCTCGTGGCGGGCCCGCGTCGCGGCGCGCTCGCGTTCCGTCGCGGTGGCCGCCTCACGGGCGGCGCTCAGGGCGGCCTCGGCCTCGGCCAGCCCGCGCTTGGCGGCGTCGTGCCGCTCGGCGAGTTCCTGGTCACCGGCGTCGAGGCCGTCGACCTCGGCCTGGAGCGCCTCGTACTCCTCCTGGGCGGCGGCGGCCCGCTCCTGGGACTCGTCCCGGGCCTCGGCCAGCCGCTCGATCTCGGCCTGTGCCGAGGCGGCGCGGGAGCGGGCGGTACCGACCTGGCCGCTGAGCCGGGCCAGGCCCTCACGGCGGTCGGCGATGGCGCGGGCGGCGTCCTTGAGGCGGCGCTCCTCCGACGCCAGTTCGCGTTCGAGGTCGGCGCGGTGGGCGACCGTGTCCTCCAGGGCGTGCTCGGCCGCCTCCAGGGCCGCTTCGAGTTCGGCCTCCTGTTCTCGGACGCGGGCGGCCTCGCGCTCCAGTTCCTCCGGGTCCCGGCCGCGCCGCTCCTCGGGGGGCGTGGAGGTGGCGCTCTTCACGCGCGCGTCGGCCAGCGAGATCGTGCCGCGCACCCGTTCGGCGAGCTGGGACAGCTCGTACCAGGTCTGCTGGGCGCGCTGGAGGCGCGGGGCGAGCCTGCGCACCTCGTCCTCCAGGTCCGCCTCGCGGCGCAGCGCCCTGCTCAGATCCCGCTCGGTGACTTCCTTGCGTTCCTTGAGCGCGGCCTCGTCGGCGATCTCGGCCTGGAGCGCCTCACGCAGCCGTACAAGGTCGTCGGCGAGAAGCCTCAGCCGCGCGTCCCTGAGGTCGGCCTGGATGACGGCGGCCCGGCGCGCCACCGCCGCCTGCCGGCCCAGCGGCTTCAGCTGGCGCCGCAGCTCGTCGGTCAGGTCCTGCACGCGCGCGAGGTTGGCCTGCATCGCGTCCAGTTTCCGCAGCGCCTTCTCCTTGCGCTTGCGGTGCTTGAGGACGCCGGCGGCCTCCTCGATGAAGGCGCGGCGCCCCATGGGGTCGGCGTGCAGGACGGAGTCGAG
Organism: Streptomyces sp. NPDC056296; assembly: GCF_042268605.1. Lineage (NCBI taxonomy): Bacteria > Bacillati > Actinomycetota > Actinomycetes > Kitasatosporales > Streptomycetaceae > Streptomyces > Streptomyces sp. NPDC056296. The sequence goes on from NZ_JBHJRX010000002.1 coordinate 17,848, forward strand.
CTGGCCCTGTCCGACGATGACGTGCATCTCGCGGCCGATGCCGGAGTCGGAGAGCAGTTCCTGGATGTCGAGGAGGCGGCAGGTGTCGCCGTTGATCTGGTACTCGCTGCCGCCGTTGCGGAACATGATCCGCGTGATGGTGACCTCGGCGTACTCGATGGGCAGGGCCCCGTCGGAGTTGTCGATGGTCAGCGACACCTCGGCCCGGCCGAGCGGCGGGCGGCCGGTGGTGCCGGCGAAGATGACGTCCTCCATCTTGCCGCCGCGCAGCGACTTGGCGCCCTGTTCGCCCATGACCCAGCTGAGCGCGTCGACGACGTTGGACTTGCCCGAACCGTTCGGCCCGACGACGCAGGTGATGCCCGGCTCGAACCGGAGCGTGGTCGCGGAGGCGAACGACTTGAACCCGCGGAGGGTCAGGGCCTTCAGGTGCACGCCGTCGGACTCTACCTTTCACGGGTGTCTCACTCCATGAACCGGTGAACCGCCGCGGTTTCACCGGTGAACGTGCAGGGCACATCAGACGTTGAAGAGGGTGAAAGGATGCGCGGGGGTGGACCGGGGCGGGCCGGGTGGCGGAGACGGGGGCAGGAAAGAAAGAAGGGACGCCGAAGCGTCCCTTGCAGACTCTGACACCTGAGCGGTTGTACGGACGGGCCCAACCACTGCCGTGCCGTGATGGAGCGATGCAGTGATCAGGTGAGCGCAGGCTCCGCCTGGTGTGCGTCAACGCTCTCCATGCTCTCCATGATCCTGTCGTGAGAAGCGGCAGCCGCCAGCGCGTCGTTCTCCGCCTGGATCCGTCCGAGTTCGGATTCCAGGTCCTGGACGCGCTGCTGGAGCCGTCGCATCTCGGCGAGGAGTCGAGGGTCGGAGCCGCCGACGTAACCGAGAAGCGCCTTTGCCATGATGGATGGTCCTCCACAATGAGTGACCGACCGAAGCGGTGTGGGTCGTGTAGGGATCGCACCCGCGGTGCTTGGCACTTTGGAGTTTTTCCTGCCGTTCAACCATGCCAAACAGCTAAGGTGCGCGGGGCTTTCAGCGTCTCACCAAAAAGTTTGACGGTCAACACGATCACGCCCCGTATCGGTGGGCACCCGGGGGCACGCGGCCTGGAAACGGCGACGCGGCGACTCCTGCGGGCCCCTGGGGGCGTGGCGATCATCCTGCGTGCGGAGCCTGCCACGCCATGCCGTTCTTGGCAACCACCTGCCCGTTTCCGCTCCGGACGCCTCTCCCCGGACGGTCGCACCGGGCTCCGGAGAGCCTCCGCGCGGTCCGGTGTCAGCGGATGGCGAAGCCCTCGTAGCCCCCGCGGGGTGTGTCCCAGATCTCTGTGACACCGTCCACTCGTCCGGGCGTGTCGGCACCGTGCAGCCAGGCGAGCAGTCCTTCGCAGCGCTCGCGCGGGCCCTCCGCGACGACCTGGACTCGCCCGTCGGCCAAATTGAGAGCAAAACCACTCATCCCACCGAGCTCCAGCGCCCTGGCCCGCGTGAACCAGCGGAAACCCACACCCTGGACCTGTCCGCGCACCCACGCGACCAGCCGTACATCCTCGCTCATGACTGCAACCTAACCAGTCAATGTCTCGCCGGACACTTCACCCCCTGGCGCCATGCGGTACCGTCCCCACCCAACGAATCTCACCTGAAACTCACTCGATCGTGTGAGTTCCGTGTTGATCGTGAGGACACGTCGACCGCGAGGACACGTCCAGCGCGAGGACCGCGAGGGCCGCGAGGACGAGGAAGGCCAGAACATGGGACGCCACCGACGCTCCGCCGCCGGCCGCGCCGCCACGGGCCGCGCCGCGGGGGGCCATCAGCCGGACGGTGCGACGGGACGGGGCCGTGACCCGCAGGCCCCGGACGCGGGCGATCGCCCCACCATGGGGATCGCGCCCTATCTGAACCCCGAGGCGTACGCCGAGGTCCGTGCGAAGAGCGACGCCTACCTGTTCGCGCCGGACGACCCGGACGGCGACGGGGGCGAGGGCCACCCGCGGGCCGGCCGCACGGTCCCCTTCCCGAGCGACGGTTTCTCCCCCGACGACGGTCCGCAGCGCGCGGGCACGCACCGCCGCCGCAAGAAGAAGGGCGTCACCCCGGTCCGCACGGGCCTGCTCGGTGTCTCGGCCGCGGTCGCCATCGGCACGGTGGCGGTGGCCACGGGCGCGGTGCCCGGGCTCGACAACTACCGGATCGGCGGCGGCAGCGGCGGGGGCGACCGGGTGCAGTCCCAGGACGCCCCGACGAACACGCCGTCCGAGCAGGGCGGCGCCTCCGGCAGCGCCGAGACCGGCCGCGGCGGCGACGCCTCCACGAGCCGCGGCACCGACCGGTCCTCGTCGCCCTCCGAGTCCGCCGAGTCCGCCGAGTCCTCAGGGTCCGCCGAGCCCTCCTCGCCCGGGTCCTCCTCCCCTTCGCCGTCCTCGCCCTCGGCATCGGCCTCGAAGCCCGCCGCCCCGGCCGAGACGCCGTCGAAGACGAAGAAGCCCGCGAAGCCGGAGACGACCCCCAGCACGAAGCCGAAGCCCACGCCGTCGCGGCCGGCCGACAAGAAGCCCGAGCAGCCCAGCGCGCCCGCCGCCGTGTCGGACGAGGCCGTCGCCCAGGCCCAGGTGCTCAAGCTCGTCAACGACGAGCGGGCCAAGGTGGGCTGCAGCCCGGTGGCCGCGAACAGCGCGCTGCGCGAACTGGCCGAGGACTTCAGCGAGGCCATGGCCACGCAGGGCTTCTTCGACCACACCGACCCCAGCGGCGCGACCCCCTGGGACCGGGCCGAGGCGGCCGGGATAAGCGGCCTCGGCGGCGAGAACATAGCCCGCGGACAGGCCGACGCCCAGGCCGTGATGGACGCCTGGATGGACAGCCCGGGCCACAAGGCCAACATCCTGAACTGCGACTTCCAGACCCTGGGGGTCGGAGTCCACTTCGGCTCCGGCGGCCCCTGGTGGACCCAGAACTTCGGCTACTAGCGATACCCCGGGGGAGCGCTGGAGCGTTGTCCGGGGCTCAGCGCGACCTGCGACTCAGCGCTGCGCTCACGTACGCTGGGCGTATGTCGACCACGCAGGAGCGCACGGAGGAGCAGGACTTCCCGTACGACGTGTTCTCCAGGGCCTGTCCCTCGCGCGGCACCCTGGAGCACGTCACGGGGCGCTGGGGCGCGCTGACGCTCGGCGCGCTGCACGAGGGCTCCTTCCGGTTCAACGAGCTGCGGCGCCGCGTCGACGGCGTCAGCGAGAAGATGCTGGCCCAGACCCTGCACGCGCTGGAGCGCGACGGTCTGGTGCACCGCGAGGCCCAGCCCACCAACCCACCCCGCGTGGACTACGAACTCACGTCCCTGGGACACGCGGTGGCCGGGCGGCTCATCGCGCTCATCCAGTGCCTGGAGGGGCGGATGGACGAGGTGCTGGCCTCGCGTGAGCGGTACGACGCCCGGCAGATCCCTACGGTGTGATCCTCGGCGCCCGCTGGCACTTCGGGCAGAAGTAGCTGGAGCGGTTCATCCACGGCCGGCGGCGCATCGGTGTGGCACAGCGGCGGCAGGGCAGGCCCTCGCGGCCGTACGCGTCGAGCGACCGGTCGAAGTAGCCGGACTCGCCGTTGACGTTGACGTAGAGGCTGTCGAAGCTGGTGCCGCCCACGGCGAGGGCCGCGTTCATCACGTCGCGCACGTGGCCGAGGAGTTCGGCGGTGCGGGGGCGGTTGAAGGTCGCGGTGGGGCGTTCGTAGTGCAGGCGGGAGCGCCACAGGGCCTCGTCGGCGTAGATGTTGCCGACGCCGCTGATCAGTGACTGGTCGAGCAGGGCCCGTTTGATCGTGGTGCGCTTGCGGCGCAGCGCGAGGTGGAACGCCTCGTCGTCGAAGAGCGGGTCGAGGGGGTCGCGGGCGATGTGCGCGATGACGTCGGGCAGTCCGTCGGGGGTGGTGTCGTGCAGGGACAGGCCGCCGAAGGTGCGCTGGTCGACGAAGCGGAGTTCGGTGGACAGGGCGTCGGTGAAGCGGACGCGGATGCGCAGGTGCTTCTCGGCCGGTGCCTCGTGCGGCTGGACCATCAGCTGGCCGCTCATGCCGAGGTGGGCCAGGATCGCCTGGCCGGTGTCCTCCAGTGGCAGCCACAGGTATTTGCCGCGGCGGCTGGGCGTGCCGATGCGGTGGCCCTTGAGGCGCTGGGCGAAGTCGTCGGGGCCCGCGATGTGCCGGCGTACCGCGCGCGGGTGCAGTACCTCGGCGTCGGCGACGGTGCGGTGGGCGACCCAGCGCTCCAGGCCGCGCCGGACGACCTCGACCTCGGGCAACTCGGGCATGGCATCCCCTCGGACGGTCCGGTGGACGAGCCCGAACGCCCGCCCCTGGAGTGGGGCGGGCGTTCGGAACGCGCGATGAATCAGATGGAGCTCAGATGGATCGGACGGATCAGGCAGAGGCCGACGGGGCGTCGGCGCTCGGCTGGGCCGCTGCTTCGGCGGCGGGCTGGGCCGCCGCTTCGGCCGCGGTCACCTTGGCGCGCTCGTCCGCCGCGGCCCGGATGGACCGCCACGCGGATTCCGCGGCCTGCTGCTCCGCCTCCTTCTTGCTGCGGCCGGTGCCGGTGCCGTACGAGACGCCTCCGACGCGGGCGGCAGCAGTGAAGGTCTTCTCGTGGTCCGGGCCGGTCTCCGTGACCAGGTACTCGGGGACGCCGAGCCCTTCGGTCGCGGTGAGTTCCTGGAGGCTGGTCTTCCAGTCCAGGCCGGCACCGAGGTTCGAGGACTTCTCGATCAGCGGGTCGAACAGGCGGTGTACCAGTTCGGAGGCCGCGTCGAGGCCCTGGTCGAGATAGACCGCGCCGATCACCGCTTCAAGGGTGTCGGCGAGGATGGATGCCTTGTCCCGGCCACCCGTGCCCTCTTCACCGCGGCCGAGCCGGATGAAGGAGCCGAGGTCGAGCCCACGGCCCACCTCCGCCAGCGCACGCGAGTTGACCACCGCGGCCCGCAACTTGGCCAGCTGGCCTTCGGGCAGGTCGGGGTGGGTGCGGTACAGCGTGTCCGTGACGACGAGGCCGAGGACGGAGTCACCGAGGAACTCCAGCCGCTCGTTCGTCGGCAGACCGCCGTTCTCGTACGCGTAGGAACGGTGGGTCAGTGCACGCACCAGAAGGGCGGACTCGAGCTGATAGCCGAGCCGCCCTTCCAGAAGCGTGTGGGACGAGGCCTGGGTGTCCGCCTTCTTCTTGGCGGGTGGGTCCGCCTTGGCGTCTTCCGCCTTCTTGGGGACTGACACAGTGCCTCTCACCAGCCGCTCAGACCTCGAGGACCTGGCGCTTGTTGTAAGTGCCGCAAGCGGGGCACGCGATGTGCTGCAGCTTGGGCTCGTGGCAGCGCTCGCACGCAACCAGGGTGGGGACCGCAGCCTTCCACTGCGACCGGCGGTGGCGCGTGTTGCTGCGCGACATCTTCCGCTTCGGAACAGCCACGGCTACTTCTCCTGCTTCTCGTCGACGCCAGGTTCGGCGCCGCTCATCTCGTCCTTCTCGCCGTCTCCGAGTGAACCGGCGAGTCCCTGCAAAGCCGCCCAACGAATGTCGACGGCATCGTGGTGGTGGTCCGGGTCGTCCGCCAGGCGTGCTCCACACTCGGAGCACAGACCCGGGCAGTCTTCCTGGCACACCGGCTGCATCGGCAGTGCGAGCACCACCGCGTCGCGCAGCACGGGTTCGAGGCCGATCAGTCCGTCCTCGACGAAGAGCCTGTCCTCGTCTTCCTCGGCGTCGTCGGCCGGTTCCGCCGCAGGGCGGCCCCGGTCGTCGGCGTCAGGGTACGAGAACATCTCCTGGAAGTCCGCCACAAGCTGCTGCTCGAGCGGCTCCAGACACCTTACGCACTCCCCCTCGGCCTTGGCACGGGCGGTGCCTGTGACGAGCACCCCTTCCATGACCGACTCGAGCCGGAGATCGAGTTCCACCGGGGCGCCTTCCGGCACTCCGATGACTCCCTGGATACCGAAGTCCTTGGGAGCGTCGACCGTGCGGGTCAGGCGCTGCAGCGCACCGGGCCGCCGTCCCAGCTCGTGTGTGTCGAACACGAGGGGGTTGCGGTGGTCGAGGCGCGCGTTCAGAACCATTCCTGCTTTCGGTCTTCGTGAGTGTGGGGGTGCCGCCCTTCGGTGTTCCCGGGCAGCGGCGATCGCGGACGTACGCGCGACCGAAGAGCCAGGATACTGGACCATTCGCTTTCGGCCCAATCCGGCCCGGGGCGGCGTCCGGGGCGGAGCCCCCGGCTAGAGTCCGCGGCCCTGTTCGTAGGCCCTCAGCTGCTCGGCGCTGATCATGCTGGTGTCGAAGAGACTGGTCTCGTCGAGGGCCTGCGGCTCAGCCTGCGGGGGCTGCTGCGGCTGCGGGGGCTGCTGGGTCTGGGCGTAGCCCTGCTGGCCGTCGTACGCCTGCTGCTGGGCGTCGTACTGGTAGGCGTACGGGTCCGCCGTCTGCTGCTGGTAACCGTACGGGTCCTGCTGGCCGCCGTAGGCCTGCTGGTAGCCCGCGTAGGGATCGGGTTGCTGCTGGGCGTAGCCGTACGCCGGCTGCTGCGTCGGCATCTCCGGCACGGCCTGCGCCGGTACCTGTGCCGCCGCCGGCTGCTGCTCGCCGTACTCCCGCTGCTGCGGCTGCCCGGCGGGGGCGTCGGAGAGGCCGGCCAGGTCGGCGAGGTAGTCCGCGTCGCTGGAGTGCTGGACGGTGCTCATGTCGTCCGCGAGGGCGCCGAGGTCGTCGGTGGCGATCCGGCCGTGCAGCTTCTGGCGGCCCCTGCCGACCGCGTCCAGGGTCTTGGCCAGTACGGCCTCGAAGGCGCCGAGCTTGGTGTCGACGTAGGTGTCGGCGTCGCGGCGCAGGATCTCCGGGTCGTGGCTGCGCTCGGGGGCGTCCTCGTCCTCGTAGCCGTTCTCGTCGAGGCCGGGTCCGGTGCCGAGGAGCTTCTCGCGGCCCCGGCCGACGGAGCCGAGGGTCTTGGTGAGGACGACCTCGAAGTTGGCGAGCTTGGAGTCGACGTAGTCGTCGGCCTCGGCGCGGACCTCTTCGGCCTCCTGGCGGGCCTCGGCGAGGATCCGGTCGGCCTCGGCCTGGGAGCGGCGGGCGACCTCGGTGTCGGAGATCAGGGAACCGCGCTCGGCCTGCGCGCCCTCGATGATCCGGTCGGCCTCCTGGCGGGCCTGCGCGACCATCTGGTCGCGGTCGCCGATCAGCTCCTGGGCCTGGGCGAGGGATCCGGGCAGCTCGGCGCGCAGCTCTTCCAGCATCGAGAGCAGTTCGGCGCGGTTGACCACGCACGAGGCCGACATGGGCATGGCGCGGGCGCCGGAGACCATCGCGCTGATCTCGTCGAGCTTCTTCTGCACGTCCACCGTGTGCTCGCCACTCTCTACAGCTGTGTTGGAGACGGACGGGACGACTGTACGACCCTGGGGTGTCCGGGGGACACCGGGTGACGGCTTGTCAGCCCCGGCAGCTGTCCGACGGGGGCGTCAGTCCTTCTTCAGGCGTCCGGAGAGGGCTTCGAGGACCAGCGGCGGCACCAGGTGGGAGATGTCGCCGCCCCAGGTGGCGACCTCCTTGACCAGGGAGGACGACATGAAGCTGTAGGTGGGGTTGGTGGGGATGAAGAGGGTCTCCACGCCCGAGAGGCCGTTGTTCATCTGGGCCATCTGCAGTTCGTAGTCGAAGTCGCTGACGGCGCGCAGGCCCTTGACGATGGCCGGGATCTCGCGCTGCTTGCAGAAGTCGACGAGGAGGCCGTGGAAGGACTCCACGCGCACGTTCCCGTACTCGGCGGTGACCTGGCGGATGAGGTCGATCCGCTCCTCGATCTCGAACAGGCTCTTCTTGGACCGGTTGATCATCACCGCGACGTAGACCTCGTCATAGAGGCTGGAGGCACGGGCGATGATGTCGAGATGTCCGTTGTGGATCGGGTCGAATGACCCGGGACAGACGGCGCGGCGCACTTGAGTTCCCTCGCTCTCCGGTCCGGTCATCGTGCGTCTTCGCACGTAGAGGCGGCGCGACCGTACCAAAACGTTCCCTCGCCGTAGCGACGGGACCGGATCGCGTCGAAGCCCTGGGGCCAGTGGAATTCGCCGCCCCTGGTGCTGCGCTCCACGGTGACGAGCGCTTCCCCGGTGAGCCACCCCTCCGAGCGGAGTGTGAGCAGGATCTCCCGAAGATCGTCGTCCGAGACGGCGTACGGCGGATCGAGGAAGACGATGTCGTACGGCTCGGCCGGGGCCGGGGTACGGATGATCTGTTCCGCTTTGCCCGCCCGGACCTCGGCGCCGGGCAGGCCGAGCGCCTTGACGTTCTCCCGGACCGTGCGGGCGGCGCGGGCGTCGGCCTCGACGAGCAGGACGTGCCCCGCGCCCCGGGACAGCGCCTCCAGGCCGACGGCGCCGGAACCGGCGTACAGGTCGATGACCCGCTCGCCGTCCAGCGGGCCGCCGAGCAGGGACTGCCAGGTGGAGAAGAGGCCCTCGCGCGCACGGTCGGAGGTGGGGCGGGTGCCGGTTCCCTGCGGGACGGCGAGGCGGCGTCCGCCGGCTTTGCCGGCGATCACGCGGGTCATCTTCGGGTCCTTGTCGGTGTGCTCGGGTGTGCTCGGGTGTGCGGACGGTGTCCGTTCCCAGTCTGTCAGCCCTTCTCCAGGTACTGCTCCCGCTCGTCGTCCAGCAGTGCGTCCAGAGCCGTCCGCAGCGCGGGCAGGCCCGTCAGCTCCGGGTCGGCGGCCACCACCGCTGCCGCCTCCTCCCGCGCCTCGGCGATGATCTCCTCGTCCTCGATGACGGCGAGGACGCGCAGGGAGGTGCGGGCGCCGGACTGGGCCTGGCCGAGTACGTCGCCCTCGCGGCGCTGTTCGAGGTCGATGCGGGAGAGCTCGAAGCCGTCGAGGGTGCCGGCGACGGCGCCCAGGCGCTGCCGGGCGGCGCTCGCCTCGGGCATCTCGCTGACCAGCAGGCACAGACCGGGGGCGGAGCCTCGGCCGACGCGGCCGCGCAGCTGGTGGAGCTGGGAGACGCCGAAGCGGTCGGCGTCCATGATCACCATCGCGGTGGCGTTGGGGACGTTGACGCCTACCTCGATGACGGTCGTGGCGACCAGGACGTCGGTCTCCCCGGCTGCGAAGCGGCGCATGACGGCGTCCTTGTCGTCGGGCTGCATACGGCCGTGCAGGACCTCGACCTTGAGGCCCTGGAGCGGGCCTTGCGCCAGCTGCTCGGCGATGTCGAGGACCGCGAGCGGAGGCCGCTTCTCCGCATCACCCTCGGGGGGCTTCTGAGACCCCTTCGTCGGGGCGTCGTCCTCGTCGCCGATGCGCGGGCAGACGACGTACGCCTGGTGGCCGTTGGACACCTCCTCGCGGACCCGTTCCCAGGCCCGGGCGAGGAAGTGCGGTTTGTCGGCGGCCGGGACGACATGGCTGGCGATCGGGGAACGACCGGCCGGGAGCTGGTCCAGGACGGAGGTCTCCAGGTCGCCGAAGACGGTCATGGCGACGGTGCGCGGGATCGGCGTGGCGGTCATGACGAGCAGATGCGGCGGCTGTTTCCCCTTGCCGCGCAGGGCGTCGCGCTGCTCGACGCCGAAGCGGTGCTGTTCGTCGACGACGACCAGGCCGAGGTCGTGGAACTGCACCTTGTCCTCGATCAGCGCGTGGGTGCCGATGACGATGCCGGCCTCGCCGGTGGTCAGGTCGAGCAGGGCGTGGCGGCGGGCGGCGGCGCCCATGGACCCGGTGAGCAGCACCACCTTGGTGGCGTGCTCCGCGCCGCCGAGCATGCCTCCCTCGGCCAGCTCCCCCATCATCTCGACGACCGACCGGTGGTGCTGCTGGGCGAGCACCTCGGTGGGCGCGAGCATCACGGCCTGCCCGCCCGCGTCGACGACGGCGAGCATGGCGCGCAGGGCCACCATCGTCTTCCCGGAGCCGACCTCCCCCTGGAGGAGCCGGTGCATCGGGTGGTCGGTGGCCAGGTCGTCGAAGATCTCCCGGGAGACCTTCCGCTGGCCGTCCGTGAGGGTGAAGGGGAGACGGTCGTCGAAGGCCGTGAGCAGGCCGTCCGGACTCGGTTTCCGGGGGACGGCGGGGAGTTGGGTCTCCGCGTGGCGGCGGCGGGCGAGGGCGACCTGGAGGACGAAGGCCTCGTCCCACTTCAGGCGGGCGCGGGCGTCCTCGACGTCCGCCTTGGTGTGCGGGCGGTGGATCTTCAGGAGGGCTTCGGGGAGGGAGACCAGGCCACGTCCCTCGCGCAGGGAGCCGGGGAGGGGGTCGACGGCCTCCTGCGCGCTGGGCAGCACCGTCTGGATCGCCTTGCCGATCTTCCAGGACTCCAGCTTGGCGGTGGCCGGGTAGAGGGGGATAAGGGCGCCCGCCCAGGACTCGACGCTCTCGGCCGGGTCGTCGTCATCATTGCCGCGCAGCAACTCGTACGCCGGGTGGGCCAGTTGCAGTCGGCGGTTGAAGACGGAGACCTTGCCCGCGAACATCGCGCGGGTGCCCGGCAGCAGCTCTTTGTGGGGCTTGTGGACGCCGTGACCGAAGAAGACGAGCTGGAGGCGGCCGTGGCCGTCCGTGATGGTGACTTCGAGGCGCTGCCCCTTGCCGCGCGGCGCCTTCGACGAGGCGAAGGTGTGCAGGCGGGCGTCGGCGACCTGGGCCACCACCGTGACGTGCTCGTCCATCGGCAGGTCGGCGAGGTGGGTGAGCTGGCCGCGCTCCTCGTATCTGCGGGGGTAGTGGTGGAGGAGGTCGCCGACGGTGTGCAGGCCGAGGTGCTCGGCCATCACCTTCGCGGTGGCGGGGCCGAGCACCTTCTTCAGGGGTTCTCGCAGTGCGGGCACGAGATCCATTGCACACCACGCCACTGACAATGGCCCCACACCTCCCCGGAAACCGGCGGTACCGGCCGGCTACCTCCCGGAACCCGGCGGTACGGCCGCCCACCTCCCGGGAAACCCGCGCCGCCGACCGCGACCGCCCTACTCCACGCCGATCAGCAGCAGCGAACCCTGCCGGCCGCCCCGGTAGACCACCGTGTCGACGGCGAGATACGCCCCCCGGACGCGGGCCTCCAGGTGGGCGGTGACGGTCTCGGGGGCCTCGTCGCCGAGGACCAGGGTGACCAGCTCGCCGCCGGCCGCGAGCATGCGGTCCAGGACGGTCGCGGCGACCTCCGTGACGTCCGCGCCGATCACGGCCACGTCGCCGTCGACGAGGCCGAGCACGTCACCGGCCTGGCAGATGCCGGCCGTGGTCCACGACTGGCGTTCGGCGACGGCGACCTCGGCGTGGCGGGTGGCGCCCGCCGCCGAGGTCATCGCCACCACGTCCTCGTCGAAGCGCCGCTCGGGCTCGTGCACGGCGAGCGCGGCGATGCCCTGGACCGCGGAGCGGGTCGGGATCAGGGCGACGCGGATGCCTTCGGTGCGGGCCTGCTCGGCCGCCGCGGCGGCGGTGTGGCGCAGCTCGGCGTCGTTGGGCAGCAGGACGACCTCGCGCGCGTGTGCCCGCCGTACGGCCTGGACGAGTTCCCCGCTCGCGGGCGGTTCCCCGGGGCGCGCGAGCACGGTGGTCGCGCCGGCCTCGGTGTAGAGCCCGGCCAGGCCCTCCCCCGGCACGACGGCCACCACGGCCCGCTGGGCGCGCTCACGGGGCATGCGCTCGGCCGCGCTGGTGTGCGCGTCGCCGTGCCCGAAGTGGGTGATCCGGATCCGGTACGGCCGCCCGGCCTCGACGCCCGCCTCCACGGCGGCACCCGCGTCGTCGACGTGCACGTGGACGTTCCACAGTCCGTCGCCGCCGACCACGACGAGCGAGTCCCCGAGGGCGTCGAGCCGCTGCCGCAGCCGCGTCACGGCCGCGTCCTCGGCCTCCAGGAGGTAGATCACCTCAAAGGCCGGGCCGCTCTCGTCGCCCTCCTCCGTGGCGCACTCCCCCGCGGCGGCCTCGTCGCCGTGCGCCACGCGCGCGTGCGGCACGGCGACCGGTTTCGGCCCCGGCGCACGGCCCGTGAACGTCTCCACCAGGGCCGCGAGGACCGTCACGAGACCGTGTCCGCCGGCGTCGACGACTCCGGCGCGCTCCAGGACGGGCAGCTGGCCCGGGGTCGCGGCGAGTGCCGCGCGGGCGCCCTCGTAGGCCGCCCGGGCCACCGCCTCGCAGTCGCCCTCCGCACCGCCCTCCGTACCCTCGGCCGCGTCGTCCGCCGCGTCGGCGGCGGCCGAGGCGACGGTCAGGACGGTGCCCTCGACCGGGTGGGCCACGGCCTGCCGGGCGGATTCGGCCGCGTGCCGCAGGGCCAGCCGCAGGCCCGGACCATCGGTGTGAGCGGGTTCACCCCCGGCGGTGAGCACCTGGGCCATGCCGCGCAGCAGCTGCGCGAGGATCGTCCCGGAGTTGCCGCGCGCGCCGATCAGCGCGCCGTGCGCCATGGCGCCCACGGCATCGGCCAGCGAGGGACCGCCGCCCGCGTCCGGCTCCTCGGCGTCCGGCTCCCCGGCGTCCACCGCGTGCGCCGCGAACACCGCCTCCACCGCGGCGACGGCCGACTCGACGGTCAGATACAGGTTGGTGCCGGTGTCCCCGTCCGCGACCGGATAGACGTTGATCGCGTCGATCTCCTCGCGTGCCTGCCCCAGTGCGCGCAGCGACAGACCGCACCAGGTACGCACCGCCAGAGCGTCGAAGAACCTCTGCGGCACCTGCGCCACCTGCGCCTCCCTGAGCTGCTGGACGTGGCAGGCAGCGTAGACCTTGGGAGGGTGCCCACCGGAAGTGGGCCGGGGGCGGGCCCCTGAGCTGCCATGGTAGTTTCGTTGTACGGGAGCAGCCGTTGTATGCTGCTCCGGTTGCCCGATCCCGATCGGGCTCTCCCCCCTGGCACCGCCACTCAGACCCCGGACCGCTCGCGGCCCCGGAACCTTGATCCCGGCATGCCGGGGTCAACCGTAAGTGCATCTGAAGTCTTTGGAGTGACCCGTGGCTGCCAACTGCGACGTCTGTGGCAAGGGGCCGAGCTTCGGCAACAACATCTCGCACTCGCACCGCCGTACGTCCCGTCGCTGGAACCCGAACATCCAGCGTGTGCGTACCGTGGTCGGCGGGACGCCGAAGCGCGTGAACGCTTGCACCTCGTGCATCAAGGCCGGGAAGGTCTCGCGCTGACGCGTCAGCTGAGCGCGCGGCCACTGCCTGGTCCGCTGCATGGAGCCGGTCCACCTCGGGTGGGCCGGCTTTTTGCCGTGCCGGAGACCTTGCCCGGCCGGTAGTCCCGCCCACGCCCCGCCCACGTCACAGGGGGGCGTCCCGCCAGAACGCCCCCTGTGGCCTCGCCCGGACTTTCAGCAGCCGTGGTCCCGCCCGAGCGCCCAGCCGTGGTCCACCGGCCCGATGCCGCCGCCGAGCTTGAATCCGGCCGCGATCGCCCCGGTGACGTACTCCTTGGCCGCCGCGACCGCCTCGGGTACCGACCGCCCCTTCGCCAGACCGCAGGCGACGGCCGACGCGAGGGTGCAGCCCGTGCCGTGCGTGTGCCGGTTGTCGAGACGGGGGGCGCGCAGCCAGTGTTCCTCGGAGCCGTCGGTGAGCAGGTCGACGGCGTCGCCGGCCAGATGGCCGCCCTTGATCAGCACCCAGCGCGGCCCGTACTCCAGCACGGCCGCCGCGGCCCGGCGCAGATCGGCGTCCGTCTCGACCCGTACGCCGGTGAGTTGGGCGACCTCGTCGAGGTTCGGGGTGGCGACGGTGGCGACCGGCAGCAGCTTGGTGCGGACCGAGTCCAGCGCGGAGGCGGCCAGCAGCGCGTCGCCGTGCTTGGAGACGCCGACCGGGTCGACGACCGCCGGTGCGTCCGTGCCGCCGATCAACTCGGCGACCGTCTCGACCAGTTCCGCGGAGGACAGCATCCCGGTCTTGACCGCCTGGACGCCGATGTCGTCCACGACGCTGCGGTACTGGGCCCGCACGGCGTCCACGGGCAGTTCCCAGGCACCCTGCACGCCCAGGGAGTTCTGCGCGGTCACCGCGGTGAGCACGCTCATGCCGTGGGTGCCCAGGGCGAGCATCGTCTTCAGGTCGGCCTGGATGCCGGCGCCGCCGCCGGAGTCCGAGCCGGCCACGGTGAGCACCAGGGGCGGTGTCATGCGTCCACGTCCTCTCCGAAGTGGTCCCAGCCGCCCTTGCTCGTCCAGGGCGCCCCGTCGACGGTCACCTGGGGCAGCGCGGAGGGGTTGAGGACCTCGCCGATGACCTTCCAGCGGGCGGGCAGCTTCACGTCCGGCGGGAAGGTCGCCACGATCGCGTGGTCCTCTCCCCCGGTGAGCACCCACTGCATGGGGTCGACGCCGACGGCCTGGCCGATGTCGTTCATCTGGGACGGGATGTCGATCTGGCCGGAGCGGATGTCGATCCTGACCTTGCTGGCCTCCGCGATGTGGCCCAGGTCCGCGATCAGTCCGTCGCTCACGTCGCACATCGCGGTGGCGCCGAGGCCCGCGGCGGCCGGGCCCGCGTGGTAGGGCGGCTCCGGGCGGCGGTGGGCCTCGACGAAGGCGCGCGGCGAGCGGAAGCCCCGGGACAGTACGGCGAACCCGGCCGCGGACCAGCCGAGCCAGCCGGTCACCGCGACGAGGTCGCCGGGCTGGGCGCCGCTGCGGGTGACGGGCTCCTGGTTGCGCAGATCGCCGAGCGCGGTGATGGAGACGGTGATCGTGTCGCCGCGCACCACGTCGCCGCCGACCACGGAGGCGCCCGCGACCTGACACTCGTCGCGCAGCCCGTCCATCAGCTCGGTCGGCCAGGTCACCGGCAGTTCGGCGGGCACGACCAGGCCGAGCAGCAGTGCGGTCGGTACGGCGCCCATGGCGGCGATGTCGGCCAGGTTCTGCGCCGCCGCCTTGCGGCCCACGTCGTACGCGGTGGACCAGTCCCGGCGGAAGTGCCGCCCCTCCACGAGGATGTCGGTGCTGGCCACCACCCGGCGGTCGGGCGCGGCCACCACGGCGGCGTCGTCGCCGGGGCCGACCCGGACCGCCGGGGTGGTGGTGAGACGGGAGGTGAGCTCCCTGATGAGCCCGAACTCCCCCAGCTCACCAACAGTGCCCTTCATCGCCTTGGCTCCCCTTCTGTCCCTGTCCCTGTCCGTGCCCGGTCGCGCGTCATCTCTGTCCTCGTTACGGTCGAAATGACCGTCACCGCGGTCGGCCTGATCGTCAACTCGTGTCATTCCCGCACCCCGGCGCGCGGGGCCCGCGCCCCACGGGTCTCCCCGCGAAGAGCGGTGACGCGATACCGTGGCGTTCCTTTTCCCCACATGATCCTCGTGGCCGCTCTGGAGGTTCCGTGGTACAGGCGTACATCCTGATCCAGACGGAGGTCGGCAAGGCGTCGACCGTCGCCGAGACGATCAGCAAGATCCCTGGAGTGATCCAGGCCGAGGACGTGACAGGACCCTACGACGTCATCGTCCGCGCCCAGTCCGACACCGTCGACGACCTGGGTCGCATGGTGGTCGCCAAGGTCCAGCAAGTGGACGGCATCACCCGTACTCTGACCTGCCCGGTCGTTCATCTCTGACCCCCTTCCGCCCGCTCGCTCTCGCTCTGCTGATCGCCGCCGCGGGCTGCTCCTCAGCAGACGACAGCGGGTCGGCGGTGGTTCCCGGCCCGGACACAAGGTCACCGAGCTGTGCCGGAACCCGGACAAGGCGCTGCCACCGACGGGCGGCAGGCCGGGGAAACCCGCTGATCATACTGCGGAAGGCGATCCCCGAGGGGATCGCCTTCCGGGTCGTGCGTGAGGCGATACGTCAGCGCAGTCCCGTGGGCCGCCGCAGCGCCGCCTGGACCAGCCGGTCCACCAGTTCCGGGTAGCTCACGCCGCTCGCCTGCCACATCTGCGGGTACATGGAGATCGGCGTGAAGCCGGGCATCGTGTTGATCTCGTTGATCACGAACTCGTCGTCCTCGGTGAGGAAGAAGTCCGCGCGCACCAAGCCCTCGCAGGAGGCCGCGTCGAACGCCTCGACGGCGAGCCGCTGGACCTCGGCGGTCTCCTCGTGCGTGAGCGGGGCGGGCACGATGCCGGGCGTGGAGTCGATGTACTTGGCCTCGAAGTCGTAGTACGCATGCTCCGAGGGCGGCGGGATCTCGGCGGGGACGGACGCGCGGGGACCGTCCTCGAACTCCAGCACCCCGCACTCGATCTCCCGGCCGCGCAGCGCCGCCTCGATGAGGATCTTCGGGTCGTGGCGCCGGGCCTCCTCGATCGCCTCGTCGAGTCCGGAGAGGTCGTCGACCTTGGTGATGCCGATCGAGGAACCCGCGCGCGCGGGCTTCACGAACAGCGGCCAGCCGTGCTCGCCGGCGAAGTCCACGATCCTCTTGCGGGCGCCGGAACGGTCCTGCTCCCACTCGCGGGGCCGGATCACCACGTACGGGCCGACCTTCAGCCCGTAGGAGGTGAAGACCGCCTTCATGTACTCCTTGTCCTGGCCGACGGCCGAGGCGAGCACGCCCGCGCCGACGTAGGGAACACCGGACAGCTCCAGCAGGCCCTGGAGGGTACCGTCCTCGCCGTACGGGCCGTGCAGCACGGGGAAGACGACGTCGACCTCGCCCAGCGCCTTGGGCACCGAGCCGGGTTCGCTGTAGACGACCTCGCGGCTCGCGGGGTCGACGGGCAGCAGCACGCCGCCCTCGGTCGACTCGGCCAGTTCCTCGACGTCGGGCGTACGGCGTTCGGTGATCGCCATGCGTTCCGGTTCGTCGGCGGTGAGGGCCCAGCGGCCGTCCCTGGTGATGCCGATCGGCAGGACGTCGTACCGCGTCCGGTCGATGGCCGCGAGGACGGCGCCGGCGGTGACCACGGAGATCCCGTGTTCGGAGCTGCGCCCGCCGAACACGACGGCCACACGCGGTTTGCGAGGCGGCTGCTCGGGGCTCTGGGGGAGGTTCTCGGTGCTCATATCGCGTTGAGGGTACCCGTCCGTAGGGCCGCGAGACAGCGTCGGCGGGGCCGCGTGGCGCGGGTGGACGCCCAGCTTCCGTTCCGGTGCCGCTCGGCGTCGCTCAACGTCGTTCGGGCTTCGCGCTGCGCG
This sequence comes from Streptomyces sp. NPDC056296, assembly GCF_042268605.1. Taxonomy (NCBI): domain Bacteria; kingdom Bacillati; phylum Actinomycetota; class Actinomycetes; order Kitasatosporales; family Streptomycetaceae; genus Streptomyces; species Streptomyces sp. NPDC056296. The sequence continues at coordinate 34,983 of NZ_JBHJRX010000002.1, forward strand.
ACATCAGCTCCTTGAGCGCGACCACCGGCGGCTTGCCCTCGTGCACGATGCCGACGACCGTCTCGGTGAGCGGCATGTCGACGCCGTGCCTGCGGGCCAGATCGAGCACCGACTCGCAGGACTTGACGCCCTCGGCGGTCTGCTTGGTGACCGCGATGGTCTCCTGGAGGGTCATGCCCTTGCCGAGGTTGGTGCCGAAGGTGTGGTTGCGGGACAGCGGCGAGGAGCAGGTCGCCACCAGGTCGCCGAGTCCGGCCAGTCCGGAGAAGGTCAGCGGGTCGGCGCCGAGGGCGACACCGAGGCGCGTGGTCTCGGCGAGGCCGCGGGTGATGAGGGAGCCCTTGGCGTTGTCGCCGAGGCCCATGCCGTCCGCGATGCCGACGGCGAGCCCGATCACGTTCTTGACGGCGCCGCCGAGTTCGCAGCCGATGACGTCGGTGTTGGTGTACGGGCGGAAGTACGGCGTGTGGCAGGCAGTCTGGAGGCGCTGGGCGACGGACTCGTCCGGGCAGGCGACCACGGCGGCGGCCGGCATGCGGGCGGCGATCTCCCGGGCCAGGTTGGGCCCGGTGACCACGGCGATGCGCTCGGCGCCCACCTTGGCGACGTCGTCGATCACCTCGCTCATCCGCATCGCGGAGCCGAGTTCGACGCCCTTCATCAGGGACACCAGGATCGTGCCGGGCGCCAGCAGGGGTGCCCAGTCGGCGAGGTTGGCGCGCAGCGTCTGGGAGGGCACCGCGAGGACGGTGAAGTCGGCGTTCCGCGCGGCCTCGGCGGCGTCGGTGGTGGCCCGCAGGCCCGCGGGGAGTTCCACGCCCGGCAGGTAGTCCGGGTTGGTCCGGGTGGAGTTGACGGCGTCGGCGAGTTCGGCGCGGCGCCCCCACAGGGTGACGTCGCACCCCGCGTCGGCGAGGACCATGCCGAAGGCCGTGCCCCACGATCCGGTGCCGAAGACGGCCGCCTTGACCGGGTTGCTCACGCGCTCTGCCCTTCTGCCTGCTGCGACCGCCGGGTCTGTGCCTGCTCGTTCGGCGACTGCTGATTCCGTGCCTGCTGGTTCGGCGCCTGGTGGTTCTGGGCCTGGTGGTTCTGTGCCCGGTGGTTCTGTGCCTGCTGGTTCGGCGCCTGCTCGTTCTGGGCCTGTGTCCGGCGCCGCTGCTCGATCCGCTCCCGGCGCGGGTCGTAGGGGGTTTCGGGTGCCTTCTCGCCGCGGATCTCCTCCAGCTGGCGGGTGACGGCGGCCATGATGACCTCGGTGGCCTCCTTCAGGAGCTCCGCGGTCATCTCCTTGTCGTAGAACCGCGACAGGTCGACCGGCGGACCCGCCAGCACGCGGTGGGTCTTGCGCGGGAGAAGGCTGGGCTTCTTGGCGTACGGCGGCAGCAGTTCGTTGCAGCCCCACTGGGCGACCGGGACCACCGGGCACTTGGTCTGCAGGGCGACGCGCGCGGCACCGGTCTTGGCGGTCATCGGCCAGCCGTCCGGGTCGCGGGTGAGGGTGCCCTCGGGGTAGAAGGCGACGCACTCGCCGCGCTCCACGGCGTCGATCGCGGCCCGGAAGGCGCTCAGCGCGTCCGTGCTCTCGCGGTAGACGGGGATCTGTCCGGTGCCCCGCATCGCGGCACCGACGAATCCTTTCTTGAAAAGGCCGCTCTTCGCCAGGAATCGCGGGACGCGCCCGGTGTTGTACTGGTAGTGCGCGTACGCGAAGGGGTCGACGTGCGAATTGTGGTTCACGGCGGTGATAAATCCACCGTCGGCCGGAATGTTCTCCATTCCCCGCCAGTCCCGCTTGATCAGAACTACCAGCGGCGGTTTGCAGATCACCGCGGCGAAGCGGTACCAGAAGCCGATTCTGCGGCGGGGCACGCTGACACCTTTCCTCCAGGGCCTGGGGCCGGACAAGTGTCGCCCCGGGCCGCCCGTCTGTCGAGAACACCGTACGCCCCGGAGAGTGAACCGCCAGGTCCCCCAGGTGACAATGACGGCGACGAGAGAAGGACGGAACGCCCGTGCAGTGGACCTTGGTCGTACCCGTGAAGCCCCTTGCCCGGGCCAAGAGCAGGCTGTCGGACACCGCGGACGGCGAGGTGCGGCCGGACCTCGCGCTGGCGTTCGCCCAGGACACCGTGGCAGCCGTGCTGGCCTGCCCGGCGGTGGCGGATGTGGCAGTAGTCACGGACGACGCGCGGGCCGGACGGGAGCTGGCGGCGCTGGGCGCCAGGGTCGTCCCGGACGAGCCCGGCGGCGGCCTGAACGCCGCCCTGGCACACGGCGCGGCCACGGTACGGGCGGCGCGTCCCGAAAGTCCGGTGGCCGCGCTCAACGCCGATCTGCCCGCGCTGCGGCCGGCGGAATTGGCGCGGGTCCTGGCGGCGGCCACACAATTCCCGCGCGCTTTTCTCGCGGACGCGGCCGGAATCGGGACGACCCTGCTGGCCGCGGCGCCGGGCCGGGAATTGGCCCCCGCATTCGGTACGGATTCCCGGGCCCGCCACCGGGCGTCCGGCGCGGTGGAACTGTGCCTCGGCGCGGTGGATTCCGTACGGCAGGACGTCGACACCGGCGGCGACCTGCGCATCGCGCTGGCGCTGGGGGTGGGGCCCCGTACGGCCGCGGTGGCGGCGCGGTTGCTGATCGCCGGGCAGTAGGCTGCCGACATGCAGGCGACCGCATACACGTACGACCCCGAAAGCCGTAGCGGGCAGGTGCTGCTCGACGACGGCACGCCCGTGCCCTTCGACGCGGCGGCGTTCGACGCCGGGGGCCTGAGACTGCTGCGGCCCGGACAGCGGGTGCGGATCGAGATCGAGGGCGTGGGCGAGAACGAGGGCGCGGGCGCGGAGCGCCGGATCACGCTGGTGACGCTCCAGACGTTCTGAGCGTTCTGCTCCGCCTGCTCCGCCGGGCCCTGTGGGACCCGCGGGCCCCGAACACGCCGCGGGCCGGACTCCGAGAGGGAGTCCGGCCCGGCGCGTGAGTGCCCCTGTGCCCGGTCGCCGGCTGCTACCGGCTGCTACCTGCTACTTCTTGCGGGCGGTGGCCTTCTTGGCGGTGGTCTTGCGGGCGGTCGACTTCTTGGCCGGGGCCTTCTTGGCGGTCGCCTTCTTCGCGGGGGCCTTCTTGGCCGTGGACTTCTTCGCCGCCGCCGTGGTGGTCTTGGCGGTGGACTTCTTGGCGGGGGCCTTCTTCGCCGTCGCCGTCTTCGCCGCACCGGCGGTCTTCTTCGCGGTCGTCTTCTTCGCCGCCGCGGTCGTCTTCTTGGCCGCGCCCGTGGCCTTCTTCGCGGCGCTCGTGGCCTTCTTGGCGGCGGCCTTCTTGCCCGCGGCCTTGGAGATGGTGGGCGGCGGGCCGGACAGGCTGCCCTTGGGGGCCTTCTTGACCGCGATGTCGTTCTTCGGGAGCTTCTTCGAGCCGCTCACCAGGTCCTTGAAGCCCTGGCCCGCGCGGAAGCGCGGCACGGAGGTCTTCTTGACCCGAACCCGCTCGCCCGTCTGAGGGTTGCGGGCGTAGCGGGCCGGGCGGTCGACCTTCTCGAAGGAACCGAAGCCGGTGACCGAGACCCGGTCGCCCGAGACCACTGCACGGACGAGGGCGTCCAGGACCGCGTCGACGGCGTCGGCGGCCTGCTGCCGTCCGCCCACCTTGTCGGCAATCGCTTCTACGAGCTGCGCCTTGTTCACGTCTTCCCCTTCGGAGACATCGCCAGAACGAATGTGTTCAAGCTTTTTCGCACGTTAGGCAGATATATACCGCAAATCAAACACGAAACGGGCTAATCACCCTTGTGCCGCAACGGACTCGGGCGGTCCCGGTCTGTTCAGCCTTCCTCTTCGGGGAATCGACCCTCGTCGAGGTCGGCGGTGAACCGATCCAGGCGCCTTGCCGCACCGGCGAGATCGTGTTTGGCCGCGGCCGTAATGACCAGCAGCTTCCGGGTCAGCGCCATCCGTACGCCCTCCGGGACTTGCAGTGCGCGCACTCTTGTGTGCGCTTCCTTGAGCCGGACCGCGACCGCCGCATAGAGCTCGAGTTGGCCGTCGTGTTCCATGCACAGATTGTGCCATCTGGGGCGAGTTGTCGCCTGCGCAGGGGGCAACTGCCGCCTCAAACGGCCTTCCGAGCACACACGGAAGCCGCGCCTCCACGACTCGCGTACCCCAGCAACCACGCCTCTAACGTGGGAAGTTGAGCGACCCAGCCGTGACGCACGAGCGCGAACGGCAGCAGAAACGGCTGTACCCCCGATCGGGCCGATCGGGGGTACAGCCGGGGTGTTGGGGTGGCCGAAACTCGACCTTGCGGGGGCCTTCGAAGAGGCCCCGGGGTCAGGCCTGGAGGGTCTGCGGCTTGAACGACGGGCGCTTCGCCTCGTACGTGGCGATGTCCGCCTCGTTCTGGAGGGTGATCGAGATGTCGTCCAGGCCGTTCAGCAGCCGCCAGCGGGAGTTCTCGTCCAGCTCGAAGGAGGCGGTGATGCCCTCCGCGCGGACCTCACGGGCCTGGAGGTCGACCGTGATCTCGGCCTGCGGGTCGTTCTCCGCCAGCTCCCACAGGGCGTCCACGATCTTCTGGTCGAGGACCACCGTGAGCAGGCCGTTCTTCAGCGAGTTACCGCGGAAGATGTCGGCGAAGCGGGAGGAGATCACGGTCTTGAAGCCGTAGTTCTGCAGCGCCCAGACGGCGTGCTCACGGGAGGAGCCGGTGCCGAAGTCGGGACCGGCGACCAGGACCGTGGCGCCCTCGCGCTCGGGCCGGTTGAGCACGAACTCCGGGTCCTTGCGCCAGGCCTCGAACAGCCCGTCCTCGAACCCGTCCCGCGTCACCTTCTTGAGCCAGTGGGCGGGGATGATCTGGTCGGTGTCGACGTTGCTGCGGCGCAGCGGGACGGCCCGGCCGGTGTGCGTGGTGAATGCTTCCATGACTCTCAGACTCCAGCGGGCGTGGGGACGTCGGCGGCGGACAGGTCGGCCGGGGAGGCCAGATGGCCCAGGACCGCCGTCGCGGCCGCGACCTGCGGCGACACCAGATGGGTACGGCCGCCCTTGCCCTGCCGCCCCTCGAAGTTGCGGTTGGAGGTGGACGCGGAGCGCTCACCCGGGGCCAGCTGGTCCGGGTTCATGCCCAGGCACATCGAGCAGCCCGCGTGCCGCCATTCGGCACCGGCCTCCTTGAAGACCACGTCCAGGCCCTCGGAGACGGCCTGCAGACCCACCCGCGCGGAGCCGGGTACGACCAGCATCCGTACGCCGTCGGCGACTTTGCGGTCCCGCACGATCTCGGCGGCGGCGCGCAGGTCCTCGATGCGGCCGTTGGTGCAGGAACCTACGAAGACGGTGTCCACGTTGATGGAGCGCAGCGGCTGCCCGGCCTCCAACCCCATGTACTCCAGGGCCTTTTCGGCGGCGAAGCGCTCCGAAGCGTCTTCGTACGAAGCCGGGTCGGGGACGGCGGCGGAGAGCGGCGAGCCCTGGCCCGGGTTGGTGCCCCAGGTGACGAACGGCGACAGCTCGGCGGCCTCGACGACCACCTCGGCGTCGAACTCGGCGTCGTCGTCCGTGCGCAGCGTCTTCCAGTACTCCACCGCCGCGTCCCAGTCCGCGCCCTCGGGGGCGTGCGGGCGGCCCTGGAGGTAGGCGAAGGTGGTCTCGTCGGGGGCGATCATGCCCGCGCGGGCGCCGGCCTCGATCGACATGTTGCAGATGGTCATCCGGGCCTCCATCGAGAGCTTCTCGATGGCCTCGCCCCGGTACTCCAGGACGTAGCCCTGGCCGCCGCCGGTGCCGATCTTCGCGATGATCGCGAGGATCAGGTCCTTGGCCGTGACGCCGTCGGGCAGTTCGCCGTTGACGGTGATCGCCATGGTCTTCGGACGGGCCATGGGCAGCGTCTGAGTGGCCAGCACGTGCTCGACCTGGGAGGTGCCGATGCCGAACGCCAGCGCGCCGAAGGCGCCGTGCGTGGAGGTGTGCGAGTCGCCGCAGACCACGGTGGTGCCGGGCTGGGTCAGGCCGAGCTGCGGGCCGACGACGTGCACGACGCCCTGCTCGACGTCGCCCAGCGGGTGCAGCCGGACGCCGAAGTCCGCGCAGTTCTTGCGCAGCGTCTCCAGCTGGACCCTGGAGACCGGGTCGGCGATGGGCTTGTCGATGTCGAGCGTCGGGGTGTTGTGGTCCTCGGTGGCGATGGTCAGGTCGAGCCGGCGCACGGGGCGGCCGCTCTTGCGGAGGCCGTCGAAGGCCTGCGGGCTGGTCACCTCGTGCAGCAGGTGCAGATCGATGAAGAGGAGGTCGGGCTCGCCCTCGGCGCGCCGGACGACGTGGTCGTCCCAGACCTTCTCCGCGAGTGTCCTACCCATCGCTTTCCCTCCGGCCGGCGACGAAGCGCCGACCCAACTAGAGATCTTGGGGAAGCGGTGCCCTCACCCCTGTGTTTCCGGGCAACCGCCACCAGGCCCATTCGTCACGGGCCGTTGTGACTTCCTGCCATCAAGAGTGGCGGGTTCCATGGAAAATTGAACTTGCGTTTCACAGAGTGAGACGGGAGTATCGTTTCATGGACAACAGTAGCGGCGTCGGCGTTCTGGACAAGGCGGCCCTCGTCCTGAGCGCTCTGGAGTCCGGCCCGGCCACCCTCGCGGGGTTGGTCGGTGCGACCGGACTGGCACGACCCACGGCCCACCGCCTGGCCGTGGCGCTGGAACACCACCGTATGGTGGCGCGCGACATGCAGGGCCGTTTCATTCTCGGCCCGCGCCTGGCCGAACTGGCCGCGGCGGCGGGCGAGGACCGCCTGCTTGCCACGGCGGGCCCGGTGCTCACCCACCTTCGCGACGTCACGGGCGAGAGCGCTCAGCTCTATCGCCGCCAGGGCGACATGCGCATCTGCGTGGCCGCGGCCGAGCGCCTTTCGGGCCTCAGGGACACGGTCCCGGTCGGCTCCACGCTCACGATGAAAGCCGGCTCCTCCGCGCAGATCCTCATGGCCTGGGAGGAGCCCGAGCGGCTCCACCGCGGACTGCAGGGCGCCCGCTTCACGGCGACGGCCCTGTCGGGCGTGCGGCGCCGCGGCTGGGCCCAGTCCATCGGCGAGCGGGAGCCGGGCGTGGCGTCCGTCTCCGCGCCCGTGCGCGGCCCCTCCAACCGCGTGGTGGCCGCCGTGTCCGTCTCCGGCCCGATCGAGCGCCTGACGCGCCACCCGGGCCGCATGCACGCCCAGGCCATCATCGACGCCGCCGGCCGCCTCTCGGAGGCGCTGCGCCGCACGGGCTGACCACACCCCCTTTCGATACGTGACCGGGAACGGGCCCGCCCCAACGCCGCGGCGGCCCCTTCCCCGCCCTCACGCCTGTCCGCCCCCATGCCTCCCCTTCCTCACGCCTTCTCCGGCGCCGCCCGCTCCCCCGAGCGGTGCGCGAGCCGGTCCCTGGCCCGCTTGCCCCGCCGCTCCAGCGGCACCTGCCCGTGCGCCGCCGCCGGCCCGAAGGCCGGCATGTCCGCGTAGACCGACTCTTACGACCCCTCGGGCACGACGTACGCCTCGTGCCACAGCCCCACGTGCCCGCGCGTCCGCGGCGAGGCCGTCAGCAGGACGTGTCCCAGCAGGCCGCCCGCCGGGTTCTTCGCCAGCTCGCGAAGCATGCGCGGCCACGCCCCCGCTGCGCGGGCGCCACAGGCCAGGAGTGCCGGCAGCCAGTGGTGGACCGCCCAGAAGTGGTTGATCCGCATGCCGATCAGCAGCACGACCACGTCGCCCTCGGCCGCGGCTGTGGTGCGGACCGCGGTGCCGGTCTCCCCTCTTGGGATGGCCACGGCGCGCGAGGTGCTCGGTCATGTGGACGACGACTCGCTGGGCCGCACCATCCGGCTCGGCGCCGCCCTGTGGGCGCTGCCGCGGGAGCCCGAGCCGGACGAGGACGACCCGGCCGTGATCGCCGCGCGGGCCGAGGTGGGCCGGCTGCTGGAGCTGCTCGGCTGGGAGACCTCCCGGGAGTTGGCCTCCCTCTCCCCCGTGCACCGTTCGCTGGTGACGGCGGTGGCCGCGCTGAGGCGGCTGGACTACCCCTGGGACGCCGAACTGATGGCGACGTACGCGGAGTTGATGCTCGAAGTGGAGGAGGAGTCGGCGCGGCGCTACGGCATCGAGTGAACGCCGAAGGGGGCTCCCGCCTCAGCGGGAGCCCCCTTGGACTCATGTACCCCCGACCGGATTCGAACCGGCGCTACCGCCTTGAGAGGGCGGCGTGCTAGGCCGCTACACAACGGGGGCGTGGATCTTGCAAGCGTTTGAATGCTACATCGCCGCAGATCCGAGCTGGTCTACCAGGACTCGAACCTAGACTAACTGAACCAGAATCAGTCGTGCTGCCAATTACACCATAGACCAATGTGGTTTAGACCAGTTCGTACCCCCGACCGGATTCGAACCGGCGCTACCGCCTTGAGAGGGCGGCGTGCTAGGCCGCTACACAACGGGGGCCCTAGCGATCCTGCATCAGCGACGGCGGGAGCTACCCTGACCGTCCCCGCGGGAAGGATCTGTACCCCCGACCGGATTCGAACCGGCGCTACCGCCTTGAGAGGGCGGCGTGCTAGGCCGCTACACAACGGGGGCCTTGCGGATGATCTCCGCGGCGCAGATAAGCTCTGCGAGCTGGCCTACCAGGACTCGAACCTAGACTAACTGAACCAGAATCAGTCGTGCTGCCAATTACACCATAGGCCACTGGAACGCAAGCCCCGAGGGGATCTTGTTCTAGCGTTGCGCTTCCGGTTCCGGCCTTTTCGGCCCGCTCTCCGGCGGCGCAGGAAGAACATTACCCGAAGGTGGACGGGGCTCCAAAACGGGTATCGGCGCCGAGGAGCGCGGGGAGTTCGGAGAGCGAGGCGATGCGGCGGGGCCCGACGGGCGGGTCGACGGTCGCGTACACGCCGCCGCGGTCGATCCACACCGACAGCAACCCGGCGTCGGCGGCGCCGCGTCCGTCGATCTCCGGGTGGTCGCCGACGTAGGCAACCTCCGGCGGGGCGAGGCCGAGGGCGTCGCAGGCGGCCAGGAAGGCGCCGGGCTCGGGTTTGGAGATGCCCAGCTCCGCGGCGCACAGGATGGCCTCGAAGCGGTCGTGCACGCCGAGGACGCGCAGTTTGCGGTCCTGGACGGTGAGGCTGGAGTTGGAGAGCACCGCGTGCCGGTGACTGGCGGCGAGGGCGTCGAGGACGGGCAGGACGTCCGGGAACAGGGACCAGGCGGCCTCGTAATGCGTGACGTACCGCTGGAACCAGTCGTCGGCCTCGGCGTCCGTCAGCTCCGGCCGGCCCAGGAAGACCCGGGTGCGGTCGCGGCGCTGTGTGACGAAGTCGACCTCGCCGGCCGCGAACCGGGCCCACTGCTGGTCGGTGATCTCCCGCCAGCGCACGAGGGCCTCCTCGGCCGTTCCGTACCCGGCGAGCAGCCCTTCGGCCACCAGATGGGCGCGCATGCCCTCGCGGTCGGCGGTGGTGTAGTCGAAGAGGGTGTCGTCGACGTCCCAGACCACGGCTTTGATCGGCATGAGGCCCAGCCTAGGTGGCCAGGGCGGCGGGCGTGGGGAGAAGTCGACCGGGAGGGACGTCTACTGAGCGGCGAGGCCCTCGATCTCGATGAGCATCCGCGGATCGGACAGGGCACGGACCTCGGCCAGCAGGCTGGCCGGACGACAGTCCGCCTCGGCCAGCACGCTCAGCACGGCGTCGTAGTTGGCCGTGACTGCCTCGATGTCGACGGTGAAGATCATGATCTGGACGAGGTCGCTCAGGGCGAACCCGGCGGTGTGCAGCGTTTCGCCCAGGCGCCGGAACGTCAGCCGGATCTGGCCTCGGATGTCGCCCACGGCGGCGATACCGCCCTCGTCGTCCCGGGCCTCGTGACCGGCGACCACGAGCCAGCGCCGCGGCTGTTCGAGGACGACCGCCCGGTTGTAGGCCAGGCGGTCTCCGAAGAAGCGTGGGTCGATGTCCTCACGGCGCATGCCCCCAGTCTGCCGAGACGACGCCGGCGGCGCCGGTCTGCGTGACCCGGGCGGGGTACGGCAAGGGCGGCAGCCGTCGCGGCCGCCGCCCCTCATGCTTCCGTGCGCTACGCCGCCGTCAGCCTCGCCAGCGCCGCGTCGATCCGGGCCAGCGCCTTCTCCTTGCCCAGGACCTCCAGGGACTCGAAGAGGGGCAGGCCGACCGTGCGGCCGGTGACGGCGACCCGGACCGGGGCCTGGGCCTTGCCGAGCTTGAGGCCGTGGGCCTCGCCGGCGGCCAGGACGGCCTCCTTGAGGGACTCGGGGGACGTCCAGTCGGCCGCGTCCAGCTTCTCGCGGGCGGTGCGGAGCAGGGCGTCGGAGCCCTCCTTCATGGCCTTCGTCCAGCTCGCCTCGTCGAAGGCCGGCTCCGGCAGGAACAGGAAGTCGACGTTGTCGGTGATCTCGGAGAGGACCTTCAGGCGGGTCTGCGCGTGCGGCGCGATCGCCTGCCACCTGGCCTCGTCGAAGTCCTCCGGCGCCCAGGGGGCCACGGGGGCCTTCAGCCACGGGCGGCAGCGCTCGGTGAAGTCCTTCACCTCGAGGAGGCGGATGTGGTCGGCGTTGATCGCCTCGCACTTCTTGAGGTCGAAGCGGGCCGGGTTGGGCTGGACGTCGGAGACGTCGAAGGCCGCGACCATCTCCTCGATCGAGAAGATGTCCTGGTCGGCGGAGAGCGACCAGCCGAGCAGGGAGAGGTAGTTGAGCAGGCCCTCGGGGAGGAAGCCGCGCTCCCGGTAGAGGTTCAGGCTCGACTGCGGGTCGCGCTTGGAGAGCTTCTTGTTGCCCTCGCCCATGACGTACGGCAGGTGGCCGAAGGCGGGGGTCTCCTTGGCGATGCCCAGCTCGGTCAGCGCCTTGTACAGGGCGATCTGGCGCGGGGTGGAGGAGAGCAGGTCCTCGCCGCGCAGGACGTGGGTGATCTCCATCAGGGCGTCGTCGACCGGGTTGACGAGCGTGTAGAGCGGGGCGCCGTTCGCGCGGACGATGCCGTAGTCCGGAACGTTCTCGGGGAGGTACGTGATCTCGCCGCGGACCAGGTCCGTGAAGGTGATCGTCTCGTCGGGCATCCGGAAGCGGACGATGGGCTCGCGGCCCTGCGCCTTGTACTCCTCGACCTGCGCGTCGCCCAGGTCGCGGCAGTGGCCGTCGTAGCCGGAGGGCTTGCCGGCGGCGCGGGCGGCCTCGCGGCGGGTGTCCAGCTCGTCCTGGGAGCAGTAACAGCGGTAGGCGTGGCCGGCGTCGAGGAGCTTGGCGGCGACGTCCTGGTAGACGTCCATGCGCTGCGACTGGCGGTACGGCGCGTGCGGGCCGCCGACCTCGGGGCCCTCGTCCCAGTCGAAGCCGAGCCAGCGCATCGAGTCCAGGAGCTGCTGGTACGACTCCTCGGAGTCGCGGGCCGCGTCGGTGTCCTCGATGCGGAAGACCAGCGTGCCCTGGTGGTGCCGGGCGAACGCCCAGTTGAACAGGGCGGTACGCACCAGGCCCACGTGGGGGTTGCCGGTGGGGGACGGACAGAAACGGACGCGTACGGGAGAGCCGGATGCGCTAGCCACGCTTGACAACCTTGTTGGTGAGAGTGCCGATGCCTTCGATGGTGACGGCGACCTCGTCGCCGACGTTGAGGGGGCCGACGCCGGCCGGGGTGCCCGTGAGAATCACGTCGCCGGGGAGCAGCGTCATCGCCTCGGAGATGTTGACGATCAGATCCTCGATCGAGTGGATCATCTCGCTGGTGCGGCCGAGCTGGCGCTGGCCGCCGTTGACCGTGAGCTGGATGGTCAGGTCGCCCGGGTCGAGGTCGGTCTCCACCCAGGGGCCCAGCGGGCAGGCGGAGTCGAAGCCCTTGGCCCTGGCCCACTGCTTCTCGCGGCGCTGCACGTCGCGGGCAGTGACGTCGTTGGCGCAGGTGTAGCCGAAGACGACGTCCTTGACGCGTTCGCGCGGGACCTCGCGGCACATGCGGCCGATGACGACGGCGAGCTCGGCCTCGTGGTGCAGTTCCTCGGAGAAGGAGGGGTACTGGATGGCGTCGCCGGGGCCGATGACCGAGGTGGACGGCTTGAAGAAGGCGAACGGGGCGTCGGGCACCTCGTTGCCGAGTTCGCGGGCGTGCTCGGCGTAGTTGCGGCCGAAGGCGACGACCTTGTTGGGGAGTACGGGCGGCAGGAGCCGCACCTTGCTCAGGGGCACCTTGGTGCCGGAGAGCTCGAAGTCCGCGAACGGGATGCCCTTGATGATGTCGAGGACGAGCTGGTCCGGCTGGTCGCCCTCGACCGCGCCGAAGGCGACGTTCCCGTCGATGGAGAACCTGGCGATGCGCACGGGTTGCTTGGCCCCTTGCTGAGCTGGCTGAAGTCTGACGCTCCAGGCTAACGCGGCGGGCCTGTCCGGCGGATCAGGCCGGAGGAAAGCGACGGTGCTTCACAAGTGCGGCTGAGCGGGGTGTGGTGCGTGCAGCTGCAAGGCGGAGGAGGGCGGCGACGCGATGGGGGTCCCCCCGCGCGAGCGCAGTCGAGCGTGGGGGAGTCGACAACCGACGACAACGCCGCAGATGTGCGTGCCACACCCCGCGCCTCCGGCATGATCCGCCGGGCAGGCCCTCAAGACGGGGGCGCCTCGCGCATTACGTGCCGTGGCCCCGGGGGCGGCGGTTCGTGAGCGCGGGCGCCCGTGTGCCCGTACGGCCGCCCTGAACGTCTGGCGGCCGGGTGACGTACTACTCTGCGACCGCGGCCGCGACGGGGAGCTCCATGAGCGTCGTGCGCCGGGGGTTGGCGGTCTGGGCGGGGAGCTCGACGGCGTGCTCCGGCTGCTCCGGCGTCCGCAGGTCGTCGGCGCCGTCGAGGTGCGCCAGCGTCGTGCGTCGCGGGTTGGCGATCTTGTGGAACATCATCGTCGTCTTCACGGTTGTACGAGACCCTGTCGTGTCCGGGCGCCGGAGGGCTGCAAGAACCCTTGCGAGGGCGCGGGTTGTCGGTTTTGCCTTCTCTGTAAAGCGTCAGGCTAAACATGCGATTCCCCGCCAACCCGAGCGAGGCCCCTGATCTCTGTGTGAGTTTGCTCACTTATCAAGGGTCAAACCGGTCAATTCAGGCTCGTGCATCACCGCGACGAAAGCGACATTGCCCACCTGAACCCATCATTCCGCTCCTGATCATGTCGACTGGGACACCTTCCGGGCGTTGACGACTCGCGGACATACGTCCGCTTTGCGGGTGATCATTTTCTACGTCCGGTAACTCGGCCCTCACGTGCTGTCACGTATGTCACGGGCTGACCCATGGGCCTTGTTGGAGATCCTGCACTGTGCTGGAATTCCACGGACCGCTGCGGGATCGAGCCGGCGCACAGGGGGCGCACACCAGCGCCGAGCGGCGGCGAGATGGGGGAACCAGCGCCGGTCACTCACGACCACCACGGGGGCGTATTCAGGGCGCCCCTATGACGCCGACACCGTGCCCGTCCGTTCACGCGGAGGGGCGCCTGGTCCAGAGGTTGCGACGCTAGTGCAGGGACGTTTCAAGAGGGATGGCAGCGCTTCGGCGGAGCCGGAGCCGCAGCACGGCGGGACTGGCCCCAAGGCCGTCAGCTCCTCGCCCCAGCACGCCCAGAACCCGGGCCAGGCCCAGTCCGGCGACAACGGCGACCGCCCCGGTCAGGCCGGGACGTCGTCCGCCGCCGGCCAGAAGCCGCCCGCGAAGCCGGCCAGGGGCTCGACCGGCCCCGGCCCGCGAATAGCCCTGCGCAACTGGCGGATCTCCACCCGTCTGGTGTCGCTGCTCGCGCTTCCGGTGGTCGCGGCCACGTCGCTGGGCGCGCTGCGCATCAACCAGTCGATGGACGACATCCAGCAGCTCGACAACATGAAGCTGCTGACCGAGATGACCAAGCAGGCCACCGAGCTGGCCGCCGCGCTCCAGGAGGAGCGCGACCAGTCCGCCGGTCCCCTGGCGCACGGCTCGACGTCCAGCGGAATCGCGGTCAAGGGCGACCGGGAGAAGACCGACCGGGCCCTGAAGAACTTCCTCGACCAGTCCGAGGAGATCGACGCCGCCAGCAAGGACGGCAACCTCGTCGGCGTCCGCGACAGCCTCGTCGGCCTCGCCAGCGACCTGAACGACCTCAACAAGATCCGCAGCACCGCCTACAAGGCCCAGGAGAACTCGACCCAGACCGTCGAGGCCTACCACCGCCTGATCACGCACCTGCTCGACCTCTCGCAGGACATGGCGGAGGCGACCAGCAACCCCGACATGATCCAGCGCACGCGCGCCCTGTCGGCCTTCTCCTCGGCCAAGGAGTACGCGTCGATCCAGCGCGCGGTCCTCGCGGCGGCGCTCCCCGCGAACACCAAGAGCAAGGGCAACCTCTCCGAGAACGACCGGCTCTACGCCCAGTCGGCGCTGCAGAGCCAGACGTCCGAGATCCGCAGCTTCACCAGCATCTACGGCGACGGCGCCGAGGAACTCCTCAAGCCGATCTCCGAGGGCAACCCGGTGATCGAGACGTCCGACCAGTACGCCGGACGCGCCCTCGGCCAGGTCAACGGCCTGGCCGACCTGAAGGTCCGGTCCTACCAGGACTGGCTGGACGACAGCTCCACCAAGATCCAGCAGATGAAGAACATCGAGCTGAAGCTGCTGGAGGACATGGAGCAGCAGGCCCGCGAGCTGCGCAACGAGTCCGAGCGCGAAGCGATCATCTCGGGTGTGCTGATCCTGCTCGTCCTCGGCGTCTCGCTGGTCGGCGCCTTCGTCGTGGCCCGCTCCATGATCCGGTCGCTGCGCCGCCTGGAGGACACCGCGACCAAGGTCGCCCAGGACCGTCTGCCCGAGCTGGTCAAGCAGCTCTCCGAGACCGACCCGCAGGACGTCGACACCTCCGTGGAGTCGGTCGGTGTGCACTCCCGGGACGAGATCGGCCGAGTGGCCGCGGCCTTCGACGACGTGCACCGCGAGGCGGTCCGCCTCGCCGCCGAGCAGGCCCTGCTGCGGGGCAACGTCAACGCGATGTTCACCAACCTCTCGCGCCGCTCCCAGGGCCTCATCCAGCGCCAGCTGTCGCTGATCTCCGAACTGGAGTCCCGCGAGGCCGACCCGGACCAGCTCTCCTCGCTGTTCAAGCTCGACCACCTCGCGACCCGCATGCGCCGTAACGGTGAGAACCTCCTCGTCCTCGCCGGTGAGGAGCCGGGCCGTCGCTGGACCCGTCCGGTCCCGCTGGTCGACGTGCTCCGCGCCGCCGCCTCCGAGGTGGAGCAGTACGAGCGCATCGAGCTGGCCTCCGTGCCGACCACCGAGGTCGCCGGCCGCGTGGTCAACGACCTCGTGCACCTGCTCGCCGAGCTGCTGGAGAACGCGACCTCGTTCTCCTCCCCGCAGACCAAGGTCAAGGTCACCGGTCACGCGCTGCCCGACGGCCGCGTGCTGATCGAGATCCACGACACCGGTATCGGCCTCTCGCCGGAGGACCTGGCCGCGATCAACGAGCGGCTCGCCTCGCCGCCCACCGTGGACGTCTCCGTCTCCCGCCGCATGGGTCTGTTCGTGGTCGGCCGCCTCTCGCAGCGCCACGGCGTCCGCATCCAGCTGCGCCCCTCCGACTCCGGTGGTACGACCGCGCTGGTCATGCTCCCCGTCGACGTCGCCCAGGGCGGCCGCAAGCCGCAGCCCAAGCAGGGACAGCCCGCCACGGGCAACGGCGGTCCCGCCGCCGCGCAGGCCGCGGCCGGTGTCGCGGCGGCCCGGCGTGGTGGTGGCCAGGGCGGTGCCGCTCTCGGTGGCGGTGGTGCCTTCGGCGGCGGTGGCGGTGCCCTCGGCGCCGGTGCGCCGGGCGGTGGCCGGCTCGGTGCCGGTCAGGGGCCGCGGGCCGCACTGCCCGGGCGTGACGCGGGCGGTCGCCCGGGTGCGCCGGGCGGCGCGCGCGGGCCGCAGTCCCCGGCGGGGCCCAACCAGCAGAACCGCCCGGCTCCGGCCGGCGCGGGTGCGGGAGCCGGTGCCGGTGCCGGTCAGGCGCCCGGTGCTCCGCAGGGCCTGCAGGCCGCGGGCATGAACGCACCGCAGGGCAACGCGCCCCAGGGCAACGCGCCGCAGGGCGGCCAGGACGCCTTCGGCGGCGGACGCGGTCCCTCCGCGCCCCCGCAGCGCGGCAAGCGCCGCGGCAACGGGAACGGCGACGCCGAGCAGGGCCGTCGTCCGCAGCTGCCGCCGCGCGGCGGTCCGCGGGCCGAGCTGCCCGGCGGCAACCCGCAGCCCCGTACGCCCAGCTGGAGCGACGAGAACGCGCAGCCGGCCGTACCGCGCGCCTCGCTGGACGCACCGCGCGGCCACGAGGAGCCGGACAGCTCGCGTACGGACCGCACGCCCCGCTTCGACGACCGGCAGGGTCCGGGCTCGACCACCGAGATGCCGGCGGTCCCCCGCCTCGGTGAGTCGCAGGGCCCCGGCGCCACGGCCGAGTTCGCCCGCCCGGACTTCGACGCCCCGGCACCTCGCCGGGACGCCCCGCAGAACACGGGGCGGTTCGCCCAGCCCGGCCAGAACCAGCCCGGCCCGAACCAGTCCGGCCCGAACCAGCCCGGTCAGAATCAGTACGGCCAGGACCAGTACGGCCAGGGCGGTATGCACGCCCCGCAGAACGACCAGTTCGCGCGGCCCGAGCCGGCCGCCCCGCAGCAGAACGGCGGATCCTTCGTCCGCTCGGACGTCTTCGGCGGACAGCCCGGACAGCCCGGCCCGGCCTCGACCGGCCCCTTCACCGGCGCCCAGGGCTTCGACAACGGCTCCACCGGGCAGCACCGCCTGCCGGAGCGCCAGAACCCGGCCCCCACCGGCCAGTTCGAGCGCCCGCAGGTCAACGGCACGCACGGCGGGAACGATTTCGGCGCCCCGCAGCCGCCGGCCCCGCAGCAGCGTCCGGCCCACCAGGAGCCCGCGGGCGGGAACGCCAACGGGAACGCCAACGGCACCGCCGCGCAGCGGCCGGGCGACGGATGGGCCCTGCCCCCCGCCTCCGGCCCCGGTGACGGACGTACGCCGCTGTACGACACGCTGGAGACCAACTGGTTCCACGGCGACCGCGAGGCGAGGGCCCAGCAGGGCGCCCCGGCCGCGGCCACGGAGCCGCAGGCCCCCCAGCCCCAGACCCCGGCGGCCCCCCAGCGGCCCGCCACCTCCTCCTGGCGCAGCTCGCCGAACGACGACCTCGTCCGGCAGGCCGAGCGCGTCCGGCAGCCGGCGGCCGGCGGGATCACCACATCCGGTCTGCCGCGCCGGGTGCCCCGGGCCAACCTGGTCCCGGGCACGGCTCAGCAGCAGTCGCACCAGAACGGTCCGCAGGTATCACGTGCGCCCGACGAGGTGCGCGGCCGGCTGACCAATCTCCGTCGGGGAATCGCACAGGGCCGTCAGGCCGGGACCAACCAGACCGGCAGCTATCCGCGGCCCACTCACCAGCAGGAGCGTTAGTTGAGCCCGATGAGCCAGGCGGCACAGAACCTCAACTGGTTGATCACGAATTTCGTGGACAACACCCCGGGGGTGTCCCACACCGTCGTCGTGTCCGCCGACGGACTCCTTCTGGCGATGTCGGAAGGCTTCCCGCGCGACCGCGCCGACCAGCTCGCGGCCGTCGCCTCGGGGCTGACCTCGTTGACCGCCGGGGCATCCCGGATCTTCGAGGGCGGCAACGTGGCACAGACGGTCGTGGAGATGGAACGCGGGTTCCTTTTCCTCATGTCCGTCTCGGACGGCTCGTCCCTGGCCGTCCTCGCCCACCCGGAGTGCGACATCGGCCTCGTCGGCTACGAGATGGCACTCCTGGTCGACCGCGCGGGGGCGGTACTCACGCCCGACCTGCGCGCTGAACTACAAGGAAGTCTGCTCCACTGAACGGCCCCGGCACCACCCGTGTTACCAAATCACCGTCCGGCCGCCACAATCCCCCCACCGGCCTCGTCAGACGGCACGACTGACCAACCTGCTGTCCCGCCCGGAGGATTCATGACCCCGCCCACCGCCTCTCATGATCCGTACGCGGAGCCGTACGAGGACGAGGGCGACCAGCCGCTGGTACGTCCGTACGCGATGACCGGCGGCCGGACGAGGCCGCGCTACCAGCTCGCCATCGAGGCGCTGATCAGCACGACGGCCGACCCGGCAGCGCTCATGGGGCTGCTTCCCGAGCACCAGCGCATCTGCCACCTGTGCCGCGAGGTGAAGTCGGTGGCCGAGGTGTCGGCCCTGCTGGCGATGCCGCTCGGCGTGGCCCGGATCCTCGTCGCGGACCTCGCGGAGGCCGGGCTCGTCGCCATTCACCAGCCGGGCGGCGACGAGAACAACGGCGGTGCGCCGGACGTGACACTGCTCGAAAGGGTGCTCAGTGGACTTCGAAAGCTCTGACGGGGGTCGGGCGACCACCTCCGCGAAGATCGTGGTGGCCGGCGGCTTCGGCGTCGGCAAGACCACGTTCGTGGGCGCCGTCTCCGAGATCAACCCGCTGCGCACCGAGGCCGTGATGACCTCTGCCAGCGCCGGGATCGACGACCTCACGCACGCCGGGGACAAGACGACCACCACGGTCGCCATGGACTTCGGCCGCATCACGCTCGACCAGGACCTGATCCTGTACCTGTTCGGCACGCCGGGCCAGGACCGTTTCTGGTTCATGTGGGACGACCTGGTGCGCGGGGCCATCGGCGCCGTGGTGCTGGTGGACACGCGGCGGCTGGCCGACTGCTTCCCCGCGGTGGACTACTTCGAGAACTCGGGCCTGCCGTTCGTCGTCGCGCTCAACGGGTTCGACGGCCAGCAGCCGTACAACCCGGACGAGGTGCGCGAGGCGCTGCAGATCGGTCCGGACACCCCGATCATCACGACCGACGCCCGGCACCGCGCCGACGCGAAGAGTGCGCTGATCACGCTGGTGGAGCACGCGCTGATGGCGCGGCTGCGGTAGGTCCGCCGGGCGGTCCCAGCCAAGTCGGCAGGGCTCTACGGCACTTGTCGTAGGCCGGACGGAACCGACTGTGTCCTTTGACACGGTCGGCTCCGCCGTTCATAACGTTTCGGCAGAGGAATCGGGTGGTATCGACACGCGACGCGGTCAACTGGTCTCGCTGCGCGCACGAACGCCCCGTCTTTTGACGGGCCTCGCTCTTTATGACCGTTTTACGCGGGGCTTACATCTGCTGTAACCCCCGCGTTCCACTGTTTGGAAGAGCGCTGGTCGCCGTGCTGGAATGCCAGAACTGCCCGTTGGTCAAAGACGCACGAGACGTACTCAGCAGTAGCACGTACTCGTCGACGGACTGGGCTCTGAGACACAGCGGCACGACATAGGTGCCGACCGCCGAGAGGTTGTTGGTCGAGTGAGGCGAAGCAAGAACAGTCCCGAGCCATCGGCCCGGGGCAACTTCACCCCGCCGCCGCGCACAGCGGCGCCCGCCCCCGTGCCCGCTTCGGAACCGAAGGCCGAGCCCGCCCCGAGCGGCGGCCGTTTCTCCCCGCGCAACTGGCGGGTGACCACCCGGCTGAACGCGATCCTGCTCATTCCCGTGCTGGTCGGCCTGGTCATGGGCGGCTTCCAGGTGAAGAGCTCGATCGACACCTGGTCGGACGCCCAGGACGCCGAGAGCACCGCGCGCCTGGTCCAGGCGTCCCTCGGCTACGCCAACGCCCTCTACAACGAGCGCGACATCACCGCCGCCCCGCTGCTGCAGGGCAAGGGCGAGAAGGACGCCACCGTCGTCAAGGCGCGCCAGGCGACCGACGAGGCGGCCGACGCGTTCGACGAGGCGGCCCAGGGCATGCCCGGCAAGGCGGGCCTGGAGCGCCGGCTGAAGGTGTTCCGCGAGCAGGAGCCCAAGCTCCAGACGCTGCGGGCGGCCGCCTACACCGCCAAGCTCAAGGGCGTGGAGACCGAGGAGGGCTACACCGGGATCGCCCACCCCCTGATGGAGTTCGCCAACGAGCTCGGTCTGGGCACCGGCAACATCACCTCCTACGGCCGTACCGTCTACGCGATCTCGCTGACCAAGGCGGCGCTCTCCCTGGAGCGCTCCATCGGTATGCACATGCTGGTCAAGCCGGGTCCGGACCCCAGCCACCTCGCCAGCCAGCGCGTCGCGCTCTCCTCGTACGCCTACCTGGAGCGCATCGCCATCGAGGAGTACATCGGCGGCGGTACCGAGGCGGACGCGCAGAAGCTCGAGGACGCCGAGGCGCAGCTCAAGGAGGACGGGGCGGCCATGGCCAAGGAGGCCAAGGCCAAGGACCCGGACTACGTGCCGCCGCCGGCCAACCCGACCACGATGATCTCGGAGCTGGCCCGGCTGGAATCGACGGACCCCAGTGCGCGGGCCGACCTGGCCGAGCAGGGCATCACGCCGGAAAACTGGTGGGCGGTCAACACCCTCAAGTTCGACGCGTACGGCAAGATCGAGTCGGACCTCGCCGACAAGGCGGTGTCCGAGGCGTCCACGATCGCCGACGACGCCGAGCGGGACGCCTACATTACGGGTGCCGCGGTCGTCATCGCGCTGCTCGCCGCGTTCATCCTGGCCGGCATGGTGGCCCGCCAGATGAGCCGCTCGATGCGCCAGCTGCGCAACGCCGCCTTCGGCATCGCCGAGCAGCGTCTGCCGATGCTGGTCGACCAGCTCTCCCGTACCGACCCCGGCCGGGTCGACACCCGGGTCCAGCCGATCCCGATCACCTCGACCGACGAGATCGGCGAAGTCGCCCGCGCCTTCGACCAGGTGCACCGCGAGGCCGTCCGGCTCGCCGCCGAGCAGGCCCTGCTGCGGGGCAACATCAACGCGATCTTCACCAACCTGTCGCGCCGCAACCAGTCGCTGATCGAGGGCCAGCTGAGCCTGATCACCGACCTGGAGAACAACGAGGCCGACCCCGACCAGCTGGAGAACCTCTTCCGGCTGGACCACCTCGCCACCCGTATGCGCCGCAACGGCGAGAACCTCCTGGTCCTCGCCGGCGAGGAGCCCGGCCGCCGCTGGGACCAGCCGGTGCCGCTGGTCGACGTGCTGCGCGCCGCTTCCTCCGAGGTGGAGCAGTACGAGCGCATCGAGCTGTCCGGCGTCCCGGAGGCCGAGATCCACGGCCGTGCCGTGACCGACCTCGTGCACCTGCTGGCCGAGCTCCTTGAGAACGCCACGACGTTCTCCTCACCCCAAACCAAGGTCCGCGTCACCGCGACCCGGCTGCCGGACGGCCGCGTGATGGTCGAGATCCACGACAAGGGCATCGGCCTGACCGCCGAGGACTTCGCGGACATCAACCACAAGCTGGCCAACCCGCCGACCGTGGACGCCGCGATCTCGCAGCGCATGGGCCTGTTCGTGGTCGGCCGGCTGTCCGACCGGCACGGTATCCGCGTCCAGCTGCGCCCCTCCGGGGAGCAGGCGGGCACCACTTCGCTGGTCATGCTCCCGGACGCCATCACGCACGGTGGCGGTGGCGAGCAGCAGCCGCGCGACGAGTTCACCGTCTCGCAGATCATCCCGGAGCAGAACTTCCAGGGCGGCGAGAGCTTCGGTCAGGTCGGTCAGCCCATGCGGACCGCCGCCGAGCTGGGCTTCGACGACAGCCGGTACTCCGAGGTCCCCGACGACATACGCGAGCTCGACCCGGTCGGCCGCTCGCTGATGCGCGAGGAGCGCCGCGCGGCCCTGGAGTCCCAGTCGAACCCCGAGCTGCCCGGTCCGGCGGACCACGGCGGCCGCGAGGAGGCCGCGACACCCGGGTACCAGGACCAGTTCACCGGACAGCAGCCGGTGTACGACCAGGGTCAGAGCGGCTACCAGGAGCAGCAGACCGGACAGACCGGCTACGACCAGCGATCGTCGTACGCCGATCAGCAGCAGACGTCGTACGACGAGCAGTACTACGCGCCGGGCGGCAACATGCCGCAGGGCGAGGCGTACCCGGCGGGCGGCGGCTACCCGGACCCCTCCTACCCGGAGCAGGGCCGGAACGGACACCAGCCGGCGGGCGCCGGCGCCCAGGAGGCGTACTCGCCCTTCGAACAGCGGCGCCACCAGGACGACTGGCCCCAGCAGGACGGCTATCAGAACGGGTACCAGAACCAGAACGGTTATCCGGACCAGTACCCCACGGGTGCTCCGGAGGCGGAATCCGCGCAGGCCGCTGACGTGAACGAGGCGGACCGCGTAGGCTTCGACCGTCCGGGGCCGGCCCACTCCGCCGCCCACGAGATGACCGACGCCGGTCTTCCCCGCCGCGGATCCACCGCGAGCGGCGCGGGCGATGCCGGGCACGTGGGCCACGAGGCGCCGGCCGCCGCCGCTCCGGGGGCGAACGGTACGGACAACTGGCGGTCGGCCAACGACGACCGCTGGCA
This sequence comes from Streptomyces sp. NPDC056296, assembly GCF_042268605.1. NCBI lineage: Bacteria > Bacillati > Actinomycetota > Actinomycetes > Kitasatosporales > Streptomycetaceae > Streptomyces > Streptomyces sp. NPDC056296. Next base: position 57,412 of record NZ_JBHJRX010000002.1, read on the forward strand.
GCAGGCCTCGGCGCTGCGCAAGCCCAAGGCGGGCGGGGTCACCTCCTCGGGCCTGCCGCGACGGGTACCCAAGGCCAACCTGGTCGAGGGCGCCGCCGAAACCACTCCACAGGGAGGCCCACAGGTCTCCCGCGCTCCGGAGGACGTCCGGGGCAGGCTGAGCAACCTGCGGCGCGGCGTCGAACGAGGCCGCACGGCAGGCAGTGAAACGAACGGCCAGGACACAAGGAATGAACACCGTGGTCCTGACAGCACCTACAACCAGGAGCGTTAGTGTGAGCCCGATGAGCCAGGCGGCGCAGAACCTGAACTGGTTGATCACCAACTTCGTGGACAACACCCCGGGGGTGTCCCACACGGTGGTGGTCTCCGCCGACGGACTCCTTCTGGCGATGTCCGAAGGGTTCCCGCGCGACCGTGCCGATCAGCTCGCGGCCGTCGCGTCCGGTCTGACGTCGCTGACCGCCGGTGCCTCGCGCATCTTCGAGGGCGGCAGCGTGAACCAGACGGTTGTGGAGATGGAGCGGGGATTCCTCTTCATCATGTCCATCTCCGACGGTTCATCGCTCGCGGTTCTCGCACACCCCGAGGCGGACATCGGTCTCATTGGGTACGAGATGGCCCTTCTGGTGGACCGTGCCGGCACGGTTCTGACGCCGGATCTGCGGGCTGAGCTCCAAGGGAGCCTTCTCAACTAAAGGACAGACGGTGCGTTTTGGCGTCCCGTGGCCGTAAAGTTTCGGGACGCGGCTCCACAGTGATGGATGCCAGGCACAGTCGGAGGAGGAAAAAGTGGCAACACCCCCAGGTGGTCCGTCTACGGGCAACTGGTCGTACGGCCCTGGCCAGGGCCAGAACGACGGCTCGGCGAACGGATACGGCTACCCCTCCGTGCCGGGCCACCGGCAGCCGTACGCGCCGCAGGGCCCCGGCCCTTCGCCGTACGACCAGCCGCACGCTCCGCGCATCCAGCCCGTGCAGCCGCAGCGCCGCACCCCTGAGCCGGCGCCCGCCGGGGCGTCGAACAACCCCCTGGTGCGCCCGTACGCCATGACGGGCGGCCGCACCAGGCCCCGGTACCAGCTCGCCATCGAGGCGCTGGTGCACACCACCGCGCAGCCGCACCAGATGCAGGGCCAGTTGCCCGAGCATCAGCGGATCTGCAACCTCTGCCGGGAGATCAAGTCGGTGGCCGAGGTCTCGGCCCTCCTGACGATCCCTCTCGGCGTGGCCAGGATCCTCGTCGCCGACTTGGCGGAGGCGGGCCTGGTCGCCATCCATCAGCCCGGCGGCGACGAGAACGCCGGCGGCCAGCCAGACGTGACACTGCTCGAAAGGGTGCTCAGTGGACTTCGCAAGCTCTAGCGGAGGGCCTTCCCGCTCCACCACTTCCGCGAAGATCGTGGTGGCGGGCGGATTCGGCGTGGGCAAGACGACGTTCGTCGGCGCCGTCTCGGAGATCAATCCGCTGCGCACCGAGGCCGTGATGACGTCCGCGTCCGCGGGCATCGACGACCTCACCCACACGGGGGACAAGACGACCACGACGGTCGCCATGGACTTCGGACGCATCACGCTCGACCAGGATCTGATCCTGTACCTCTTCGGTACGCCCGGCCAGGACCGCTTCTGGTTCATGTGGGACGACCTGGTGCGCGGCGCCATCGGCGCGATCGTCCTGGTCGACACGAGGCGGCTCGCCGACTGCTTCCCCGCCGTCGACTACTTCGAGAACAGCGGCCTGCCGTTCGTGATCGCGCTGAACGGCTTCGACGGGCAGCAGCCGTACAACCCGGACGAGGTCCGGGAGGCGCTGCAGATCGGTCCGGACACGCCGATCATCACGACGGATGCGCGGCATCGGGCCGATGCGAAGTCGGCGCTCATCACTCTCGTGGAGCACGCGCTGATGGCGCGGCTGCGCTAGCCCCATCCGCCTAGCCTGTGGGCGCAGGCGGCACCCCGCTACGCCGGGTTGCGCGACGCCCCCTGCGGCCACTGGGCTGCCGGGGGCGGTTTCGTTGCCGGGTGCGGGTGAGTTGTGGCTGGTCGCGCAGTTCCCCGCGCCCCTAGGTGAGCTGCCCAGCCCCTGGTCATACGTAGAGGCCCCCTCCTGTGCGGAGGGGGCCTCTACGTATGTTCAGGTCAGCGCCAGCTGTGGGGCGCGCGGAAGCCCGGCTCGCGTTCCAGGCGGCGCCAGCCTGCTCGGACGGGGCCGCCGCCGTGGGTCGGGGCGAGCTCGGTGGGGTGGGCGGCGGCGCGGGCCATGAGGAGGGCCGTGATGGCGGCGACTTCCTCGGGCTCGGCGTGGCCCTTCTCGACGCGGATGTCGGGAGTGGACATGGACGTGGCTCCTCGGGTCACTGCGGCGGGTTGCCGTGCTTGCGGGAGGGCAGGTCGGCGTGCTTGGTGTGGAGCATCGCGAGGGAGCGGATGAGGACTTCGCGGGTCTCCGCCGGGTCGATGACGTCGTCGACCAGACCGCGCTCGGCCGCGTAGTAGGGGTGCATCAGCTCGGCCTTGTACTCCTTGACCATGCGGGCCCGCATGGCCTCGGGGTCCTCGGCGTCGGCGATCTGACGGCGGAAGATGACGTTGGCCGCGCCCTCGGCGCCCATCACGGCGATCTCGTTGGTCGGCCAGGCGTAGGTGAGGTCGGCGCCGATGGACTGGCTGTCCATGACGATGTAAGCACCTCCGTACGCCTTGCGCAGGATGAGCGAGATGCGCGGGACGGTGGCGTTGCAGTAGGCGTACAGGAGCTTGGCGCCGTGGCGGATGATGCCGCCGTGTTCCTGGTCGACGCCCGGCAGGAAGCCCGGTACGTCCAGGAGAGTGATGATCGGGATGTTGAAGGCGTCGCACATCTGCACGAAGCGCGCGGCCTTCTCGCTCGCCTCGATGTCCAGGACGCCGGCCAGGGCCTGCGGCTGGTTGGCGACGATGCCGACGACCTCGCCGTCCAGGCGGGCCAGGGCGCAGATGATGTTGCGCGCCCAGCGCTCGTGGACCTCCAGGTACTCGCCGTCGTCGACGATCTCCTCGATGACCTTGGCCATGTCGTACGGCCGGTTGCCGTCCGCCGGGACCAGGTCGAGGAGGGTGTCGCCGCGGCGGTCCGCGGGGTCGCCGCACTCGTGGCGGGGCGGGTTCTCCCGGTTGTTCTGCGGGAGGAGGGAGAGGAGGTAGCGGACCTCGGCGAGGCAGGTCTCCTCGTCGTCGTAGGCGAAGTGGCAGACGCCGGACGTCTCGGCGTGCACGTCGGCGCCGCCCAGGCCGTTCTGGGTGATCTCCTCGCCGGTGACGGCCTTGACGACGTCCGGTCCGGTGATGAACATCTGCGAGGTGTCGCGGACCATGAAGACGAAGTCCGTGAGGGCGGGGCTGTAGGCGGCGCCGCCCGCGCACGGGCCGAGCATCACGCTGATCTGTGGGATGACCCCGGACGCCTTGGTGTTGCGCTGGAAGATGCCGCCGTACCCGGCGAGGGCGCTGACGCCCTCCTGGATGCGGGCGCCGGCGCCGTCGTTCAGGGAGACCAGCGGGGCACCGGCCGCGATGGCCATGTCCATGATTTTGTGGATCTTGGTGGCGTGGGCCTCGCCCAGCGCGCCGCCGAAGATCCGGAAGTCGTGCGCGTAGACGAAGACCGTGCGGCCCTCGACCGTGCCCCAGCCGGTGATGACGCCGTCGGTGTACGGCTTCTTGGCCTCCAGGCCGAACCCGGTCGCCCGGTGCCGGCGCAGTTGCTCGACCTCGCGGAAGGACCCCGGGTCCAGGACCAGCTCGATGCGTTCCCGTGCCGTCAGCTTGCCCTTGGCGTGCTGCGCCGCCGTCGCCTTCTCGCTCGGTCCGGCCAGTGCCTGCGCACGGATCTCGTGCAGTTCGGCCACTCGCCCGCGCGCGTCCGTCGGCTCACCCGGCGCCTCATCCAAAACGGTCATGTAGCGACTCTACGAAGCCGACCAAGGATTGCGAGCCGTCGACTCCGTACAGTCCTCGAAGCGTTTTCCTGGTAGCACTGAACAGAACCCTCACGGCATGCAGCCGTTTCGACTGCTCAGGGGGCCTGATGCTTGTAGGGGTCGCACAAAGCCGTCAGCTGAGAGTCACCTCACATTCATGGGTGGTACATACCACCCCTGGAGTGACGCGGAGGTGCAGTCGGCGGCCCGTCGCGACGATCTCGACCGTCTCGTCGGCCCGTACCGTCGTCCGCACCGGATGGTCCCAGATGATCTCCAGGGGCTCTCCGGTACGCGGTGGTTCGCTGACGCAGAGGGTAGCGGTACGGCCCCGGCGGCGGACCAGCACACTGGCCCCCGCCGTCGCGGTGAGCGGGCCCGCCGTGCCGGCCTGCCAGAAGTTCGCGGCCGTGAGGCCGAGCGGGGGAACGGCGATCGCCTGTCGGCTGTCGTCGTTGGCGAGGACCGTGAGCCGGTGGCGGTCGGCGGCGCGGCGTGCGACGTCCCGGCGGGAGGCGCCCGGCATGAGGACGTAGACGTAGTCCGCGTCGGCCGGGTCCGTGCCGTGGTCCAGCCAGAGGGTCTGCCAGCGGCGGGTCCGGCGCTCGGTCGTGCTGGTGGTGTTGATGTCGGACCAGGCGCCGGTGCGGTCCTCGCGCAGGGTCCGCAGCTCGCCCTCGGGCACGATCCAGCCGCCGTGGCCCGCCAGATGGGCCCAGCCACGGCCGCGGACGAGTGCCTGGCGGCCGACCTCCCCGAGGTTGCGGTTGTCGACGACCGTCTCGACCGGGACGCCGTCCGCGCAGGTGATGCCGGCTCCCAGGCAGACCACCTCGTCGTCGAGGAAGAACCAGGACTTGCGGGCTTCGAGGGTCGAGCCGAGCCCTTTGAGGTGCTGCCCGACGGCCGCGTACTCGCCGTCGGTCGTGCCGCCGACCCAGCGCGCGTCGGGCTTGGGCGCGCCCCACTCGCCGCCGGCCTTGTCGGCCAGGCGCTTGGTGGAGACGGTGGTGCCGGGCAGCCGGTACCAGTCGACGGTCGGCCAGAACCAGTCGGTGTACTGATCGGAGCGGCCCGCTCCCGTCCCGTTCGCCCACCAGGTGAGCAGGCCCGCGCCGGTGTGCCAGCCGCGCGGGTTCTCGCCGTTGCCGCACTCGTAGTGGGCGATGCGGTCACTGGCCATGGCGAGGTGCGCGGTGAAGGCGGGGCGGCGGTGGACGGAGCGGTCCATGGCGGCGAAGAGGCGGTGCCCGGTGGGCTCGGGTGCGGCCTCGACGGGGGCGTCCGCGATCTCGTGCAGCCGGGCCAGGTCGGCGACCCCGAACTGGGGTGCCGTCAGGACGGGGGTGACGGTGTCCCGTTCGATCCAGCCCTTGATCCGCGCGTACCAGCGTTCGCGCTCGGCGTCGCTCGCGCCGCCGGCGAGGACCGCCATGGCGGCGATGAGCTGCTGCCCGTGGAAGTGGTCGCTGCGCATGACGTGCAGATCGTCGCTCTTGAGGTAACCCCGGCTGATGGCCCGTCCGTTGACGCCGTCCATGACCAGGCCGTCGTGGATGAGGGGCGCGTAGGCGTGCTCGACGCTGTCGAGGATGATCTGCCTGCCGGGGTCCGTCACCTCCCACTCCGAGCCGGCGAGCAGGGTGAACAGCCGGCCCAGTCCGTCCAGCATGACCTGGCCGTACGTCCCCGAGTAGGCGACCCACGTGTGCTGGACGAACGAGCCGTCGGCGTAGAGGCCGTCGCCCTTGGTGACGTACGGGAAGACCGGCGAGAGGGCGTCGCGGGCGAGGGCGAGCTTGGCGGGGGCCCGGCCCAGGATGCCGCGCAGGGCGACGGAGCGGCACAGGTCGACGCGGTTGGCGCCGGTGGAGGTGCCGGTGTAGTCGCCGAGCATCGAGTCGGGGACGAAGTGGTCGACGGCGGCGCAGGCGGCGGTGACACGGTCGGCGCCGAGGTGGTCGTACAGGGCGGCCGTGATGTCCATCAGGAGGCGGGGGCTGCCGATCTGCCACTCCCACCAGTTGCCGTAGCGGGTGGTGGACGGGTGGTAGACGGTGGCCGAGAGGTGGTCGAGGCCGCGCAGGATGTCGGCGAGGAGGGTCTCGTCGCCGGTGGAGCCGGTGCCCTGCTGGACGTACGCCTCGGTCATGGTCCACAGGCGGCCGTAGGCGAAGGTGATGCCGGCGGGTGGGTCGAAGGGGTGGCCGGGCCACAGGGAGGTGGGGGTGGGGGCCATGGTGGCGCGGTGGGCGCGGGCGCGGTCGCCGGTTTCCGCGAGGCGGGAGGCGTACGGTTCGGCGGCCGGGTCGTAGCCGTCGCCGAGGGCGATGCCGAGCCAGCGCCGGCGGAGGGTGTCGTAGGGGTCGGCGGCGGCTGCGGCGGGGGCGGCGACGGACGGGGTGCCGAGGGCGGGCGTGAGTGCGGCGGCCAGGGCGGTCGCGAGGAGGACGGTGCGGCGGGTGGGTTCGGCGCCGGTTCGGCGGACGTACGGCCACTTGGAGGTCATGCCCATGACCTTTCCCCGATCCGGGGTCCGCCAGGCGGCGGTACGCGTGCTGCGGGGAGGGGTCCGCCGGGTTACCAAGGGGAGGCCTGACCGCCGTTCCGGTTCGCCTCCGTTCCGGTGCGTTCCGATCCGCGACGAGGTGACCATGCGCCTGCTGCTCGTCCATCCCAGCGCCCTGATGTACTCCGAGATCTTCCTGCGCCTGGAGCCCCTGGGGCTCGAACGGGTGGCGGGCGCGGCCCGCGAGGCGGGGCACGAGGTGCGGGTCGTGGACCTCCAGGTGCTCAGCCTGGCGACCCTGCGCGACGAGGTGCGGTCGTTCCGGCCCCAGGCCCTCGGCGTCTCGTTGAACTACCTGGCGAACATCCCGGAGGCCATCGACCTGGCGGCGAAGGTGAAGCGGGAGGTGCCGGGCTGCTTCGTCTTCTTCGGCGGGCACAGCGTCTCCTTCGTCGCCGAGGACGTGCTGGAGCAGTCGGCCGGTGCGGTGGACGCGGTGGTCCGGGGCGAGGGCGAGCCGGTGATCGCGCCGCTGCTGGAGGCGGTGCGCGACGGCGGGGTGGAGGGCGTCCCGGGGATCATCACCGCCGCCGGACGCGGACCCGCGCCCCTGATGATGCACGGCATCGACTCCCCGCTCCCGGCCCGCGACCTGATGCGCAACCGGCGCCGCTACTTCATCGGCGAGCTGGACCCGTGCGCCTCCATCGAGTTCACCCGCGGCTGCCCCTGGGACTGCTCGTTCTGCTCCGCCTGGACGTTCTACGGCCGTAGCTACCGCAAGGCCTCCCCCGAGGCCGCGGCCGAGGACCTGGCGAGGATCCGCGAACCCAACGTCTTCATCGTGGACGACGTGGCCTTCATCCGGCCCGAGCACGGCAACGCCATCGCCGCCGAGGTGGAACGGCGCGGCATCCGCAAGCAGTACTACCTGGAGACCCGCAGCGACGTGCTGCTGCGCCACCCCGAGGTGTTCGAGCGGTGGGCGCGGCTCGGCCTGCGCTACATGTTCCTGGGCATGGAGGCCATCGACGCCGAGGGCCTGGACCTGTTCCGCAAGCGGATCAGCCCGGACGAGAACCTCCGGGCGCTGGAGACGGCTCGGCGCCTGGGCATCCAGGTCGCCATCAACCTCATCGTGGACCCGGCCTGGGACGAGGAGCGCTTCCGGGTGGTGCGGGAGTTCGCGCTGTCGGTGCCGGAGATCGTGCACTTCACGGTGATGACCCCGTACCCGGGGACGGAGATCTGGCACACGGAGTCGCGCCGCCTCACCACCCGCGACTACCGCCTCTTCGACATCCAGCACGCGGTGGTGCCGACGACGCTGCCGCTGGACCGGTTCTACGAGGAACTGGTGCGCACCCAGGCCGTGATCAACCGCAAGCACCTGGGCCTGCGGACGGCGTTCGGCGCGGCCCGGATCCTCGGCCGGAACCTGCTGCACGGGCAGACGAACTTCGCTCGCATGCTGTGGAAGTTCAACCAGGTCTACAACCCGCGCCGGCAGTTCGCGGACCACAGCATGCCCGTGCGCTACGAACTTCCCCTGCCCAAGCCCGTCGACGTCGGCGACCGGCGGCAGTTGTACGTCCACACGCGGACGGCACCGCAGGCATCGCGGACATCGCCGCCGCCCCGCGCGTAACCGTTGAAGGCTGAACGGAATAGGTCTACAGTCGGGACCGTTGAACTGGTTGAACATTCAACATCACGACTCGATCCTTCCGGAGGACGCCATGACCACCACCCCCGACCTCACCACCCTGACCGGCGAGTACACGATCGACCCCGCGCACACCACGATCGGCTTCACGGCGCGCCACGCCATGGTCACCAACGTCAAGGGCAAGTTCCTCGACTTCAGCGGCGACCTGCACCTGGACGGCGCCGACCCGACCCGTTCCACGGCGTCCCTCGACATCACGATGGACAGCATCGACACGGGTTCCGCCGACCGCGACGGTCACCTCAAGAGCTCCGACTTCTTCAAGACGGACGAGTTCCCGAAGATGACCTTCCGCTCCACCAAGGCGGAAACCCTGGGCGGCGACGACTACCGCGTCACCGGCGACCTCACGATCCTCGGGACCACCAGGCCGCTCACCATCGACCTGGAGTTCAACGGCGCGGCCAAGGACCCGTTCGGCAACGAGCGCGTCGGCTTCGAGGGCAAGGCGGAGATCAAGCGCTCGGAGTGGGGGCTCACCTGGAACGCGGCGCTGGAGACGGGCGGCGTGCTGGTCTCCGACAAGATCAAGCTCAACTTCGACATCTCGGCGATCAAGCAGGCGTGACGCCCCGCACCCACTCGGGGGCGGCGAAGTCCACGTCGACGGCGGCCCGGACCCGGATACGCCGGCCGGGCCAGCCGATCGTCCGGTAGACCGTGTTGTACTGCGCGATCGAACGGTCCGCGGGAACCAGGCCCTCGGCGTCCGCCGCGCTCCGCCGTGACGTGGTGTGCCCGTCGGCCACGACGACCAGGTCGTACCCCCGGCTCAGCGCCTGCCGTGCCGTGGTGTCCACGCAGACCTCCGTGGCGAACCCGGTCACGATCACCTCGGTGATCCCGAGCGCCTTGAGGGCCCCGTCGAGGTCGGTGGCCAGGAAGCCGTCCGGGGTCGTCTTGTCGATGACCGGCTCCCCCTCCCGCGGCGCCAGCTCGGGCACGACCCGCCAGCCTTCGGTGCCGGGCACCACCTCCTCGCCCCGGTGCCGGACCGTCACCACCGGCACACCGGCCGCCCGGGCCCGCTCACTCAACCCCGCGATCGCGGCGACCGTCCCGGCGGCCCGGTGCGCCATCGCGACCATGGCGTTCTGCATGTCCATGACGAGGAGCGCGGTGCTGGACGGCATGGGCTCACCGTAGCGGTGCGTCCCGCCCGGCCGCCGCCCCGTTCTCCAGCAGGTCCCTCGCCTGGTCGAGGGCCTGGCCGAAGGGGTCGGGAAAGACGCCCAGCCCGTGCGTGACCAGCGCGCCCTCGTGCAGCAGCATCAGCGTGCGCGCCAGCCGGTCCGCGTCGGCCTCTCCGGCCGCGCCGGTCTCCCGGGCCAGGCGGGTGAACAGGTCGAGCATCCACCGCTTCTGCCCGGTGATGACCGGATACGCCGGGTGGGCCGGGTCGCTGATCTCCGCGTGGGCGTTGATCATGCTGCACCCCTTGGCCCCGTACTCCGCCGCCCACGCGCGCGAGGCCTCGAAGACGGCCAGGACCCGGGCGGCCGGCTCCTGCCCCGAGGCCGCCTCCAGACGGCCGGCCAGCAGCTCCCGCCAGCGCTCGTCGCGCCCGGCCAGGTACTCCACGACGATCTGCTCCTTCGAGCCGAACCGGTCGTACAGCGTCTTCTTGGTCACCCCGGCCTCGGCGGCGATGAGGTCCACGCCCACGGCATGGATGCCGCGCTCGTAGAACAGGCGCTCGGCGGCTTCCAGAACGCGTCGCGCACCGGGCGTCATGCGGACGCGGTGCGGCTTCTCCTGCTTCTTCTGCTTCTCCACAGGCTCCATGTTCACGAGTATACCGATCTGTATAGTGGGCACCCGGAACGCGAGTAAACCGGTCTGTCTACCTGATCATCTGTCTACCTGATCCTGGATGTGGTCGACGTGAACGCACTGCTCTCGGTCGCCTTCGTACTGTGCTGGAGCTCCGGCTTCATCGGCGCCAAGCTCGGCGCCGGAACGGCGGACGCGACCACGCTCCTGATGTGGCGCTTCCTGCCACTCGCCGTGGCCCTGGTGGCCGCCGCGGTCGTCTCGCGCGCGGCGTGGCGGGGCCTGACGCTCCGGGACGCCGGCCGGCAGATCGCCGTAGGTGCGCTGTCGCAGAGCGGGTATCTGCTCAGCGTCTACTACGCCATCCAGCTCGGTGTCTCCAGCGGCACCACCGCGCTGATCGACGGCGTCCAGCCGCTCGTCGCCGGTGCGCTCGCCGGCCCCCTGCTGCGGCAGTACGTCTCGCGTCGGCAGTGGCTCGGACTGTGGCTGGGGCTGGCCGGCGTCGCCACGGTCACGGTCGCCGACGCCGCGGCGGCGGGAGCGGACGTGGCCTGGTGGGCGTACTTCGTGCCCTTCCTCGGCATGCTGTCGCTGGTGGCGGCCACCTTCCTGGAGGGCCGCTCACGCGCGCCGGTCCAGCCCCGGGTGGCGATGACGATCCACTGCGTGACGAGCGCCGTCCTCTTCTCGGGCATGGCGGTCGGCGTCGGGGCCGCCGCCCCACCGGCCGACTCCTCGTTCTGGGTGGCGACCGCCTGGCTCATCGTGCTGCCCACCTTCGGCGGCTACGGGCTGTACTGGCTGATCCTGCGACGGTCCGGAATCACCGAGGTCAACACCCTCATGTTCCTCATGGCCCCGGTCACGGCCGTGTGGGGCGCCCTGATGTTCGGTGAACCCTTCGGCGTACAGACCGCGCTCGGCCTGGCGGTCGGCCTCGCGGCGGTCGTCGTCGTCCGGCGCGGGGGCAGGGGCGGGGGCGGCGGCGAGTCGCGGACCCGGCCCGTCCGGTCCGCCCGGCCCGCACCGCCCACCCAGTCCGCCGCCGATTATTCGGTCGTGACCTGTGCCGAGAGGCGCTAACCTGCCCGACGTGAACAGCCCCGAAGCGTCCAGACTCCGGCCACCGGTCCTCCGGTGGCTGTTCGCGATGCCGGGCTGAGGGACGCGCCGCGCGCGTACCCGTAGTCGCCGCTGTCTCCACCGCCGCCCGCCGGACGACCGACCGCCGTGTCGTGTTCGACGTCGACTTCCGGGTGCGGAGTTTCCTCATGCCGTTCGCTCTTCTTCTGCTGGGCCTTGCCGTGTTCGCCCAGGCAACGTCCGAGTTCATGCTGTCCGGGCTGGTGCCGGACATCGCCAGGGATCTACAGGTCACCGTGCCGGCGGCGGGGTCGCTGACCTCCGCCTTCGCGGTGGGCATGGTCGTCGGGGCGCCGCTGATGGCGGTGCTCGGCCGGCGCTGGTCACGACGGGGTGCCCTGCTGGGCTTCCTGATCGTCTTCCTCGCCGTTCATGTCGTCGGTGCCGTCACCGACAGTTTCGGAGTGCTGCTGGCCACCCGGGTGGTCGGAGCGCTGGCCAACGCCGGGTTCCTGGCCGTCGCCCTGGTGGCCGCCACCGGGATGGTCGCCCCGGAGGCCAAGGGCCGGGCCACGTCCACTCTGCTCGCCGGGGTCACGCTGGCCTGCGTGGTCGGGGTGCCCGCCGTGGTGGCGGTCGCCCGGTCGGTTCCGGGCGGGGCCGCCGGCGTCGCCCCTCCTCCGCTGCGTGGCGAGGTACGGGCACTGCGCAGCCCGCGCCTCCTGGGCACGCTGCTGCTGGGAGCCCTGGTGAACGGGGCGACCTTCTGCACGTTCACGTATCTCGCGCCGCTGGCCACCGAGGTCGGCGGGCTGGACGACGCGTGGGTGCCCGGCGTGCTGGCGCTGTTCGGGGCGGGGGCGTTCGCCGGGGTGAGTGCGGGTGGGCGGTTCGCCGACCGGCGTCCGGCGCTGGTGGTGACGGCGGGCGGTGCCGTGCTGTGCGCCGGGTGGTGCGCGCTCGCGCTCGGCGCCGGTGACCCGGTACCGGCCCTCGGGCTCGTGTTCCTGCTGGGCGCCCTGTCCTTCGGGGTCGGCTCTACGCTCATCTCGCAGGTGCTGTACGCGGCACCGGGTGCGCCCACGCTGGCCGGGGGCTTCGCGACGGCCGCCTTCAACGTGGGGGCGGCGTTGGGTCCGTGGTCCGGGGGTGCGGCGATCGGCGCGGGGTTCGGGTACCGGTCGCCGGTGTGGGTCAGCGCGGGGCTCGTCGCCTCGGCCCTCGCGCTCGTCGTCGCGGCGTCGGCTGTGCGGGCGTCCCGGGTATCCCGGACGTCCCGGGCCTCCCGCGTGACGCCGGTCTGAATATCTGAATACCGGTCTGACTCCGGCTCCGTCCGGCGGCGGGGCACCCTCAGGAGCGCCCCGTCAGAAGCCTCCGCCGAAGTCGCCCCCGCCGCCGAAGCCGCCGCCCCCGCCGAAGTCGCCGCCCCCGAAACCGCCCCCGAAGTCGCCGGGGTCGAAGTCCGCGCCGGAGACGTCGCCGCCCTCGTGGCCGCCGAAGTCGCCGTAGCCGGAACCGTAACCGGCTCCGTAGGCGGGGCCCGCCATCATGCTGCCCAGCATGGTGCCGACCAGCAGACCGGGCAGGATGCCGCCGCCGAAGTAGCCGCCCGCCCAGGGGCCGTAGGCCGGGCCCGCGTCCCAGTAGGGGCGGCGGCCGTACTCGGTCTCCACCTCGCGGATCATCGGGTCGCGTCCGTCGGAGAGGCGGGCCTGGTCGGCGGCGCAGACCGGGACCTGGCGGGTGGCGCCGCCCTGGGGGGTCCAGGTGACGTCGGCGACCGACGGGCCGTGGCGCGGGTCGAAGAAGCAGGGCGGGCGGCGTTCGGGCAGCTGCCTGCCCTCGCGGCGGGCGGCGAGCTGTGCGAGCGAGAAGCGGCCGTCCTCCAGGGCCTGGGTGACCGCGCGGACGTCCTCGGGTTTACGGGCGTCCGCCATGAACGTCTTGGCCTGCTCGTAGGCGTCGAGGGCGCGTTCGTAGTCGGTGCGCATCGCGTCGTCGGCGCGCGGTTCCGCCGGGTGGAAGTCCAGGCGGTCGAGTTCCTCGCCGAACGCCGTGATGTCCTCGTCGACCACCACCCGCAGCCGTTCCAGCGCCTCCCGCTGCTCCTCCTCGCGGCGATGCCGGTTGCGCCGGGAGAGGGCGTAGACGCCCGCGCCGCCGACGGCCACCACCGCGCCGGCGGTGATCAGGGCGCCCGTCGGCGCGGAGGAACCGCCGGAGTCCCAGGAGGAGGGTGCGGAGCCGCGTACGCTGCGCAGCGCGTCGTCGACGAAGTCGTTCAGCTGGGCCTTGGTGTCGCCCGCGCCCTGCGCCGCCGTGACCAGGTTGTCCACGCCCTGGCGGCTCAGCACCCTGCTGTCGGCGCGCGCGTCGAACTCGTCGCCGAGCCGGACGCCGTACAGACCGGTGATGCCGGTCTCGGTGCGGAGGTTCCGGAAGAGGTTCTCGGTCGGGTAATCGGCGGGGAGGACCGCCACGAAGACGGGTTCGTTCGCGTCCTCGATCTTGTCGGCGAGCGCCTCGGCGTCCGCCGACGACAGCAGGTCGGAGGCGGCCGGGTCCACGTACACGGGACTCTCGCGCAGGGCCGCGCCGATCTCGGACACGTCGGTGGCCGCCTGCGCGCCGGGCGCACCGGCCATCAGCACCGCCAGTGCGGCGATGACCGGCGCGACCAGGAGGCGTATGAGGACTCGAACGCGTGCGTCCTTCATACGTTCGAAAGTACCCGAATCGACCTCAATAAGACATCAGTGCGGGTCAGGAAACCGACCGGGACACCGAAGGGAGGACCGGACCGGGACACCGGCTCACCCGGCGGGCGCGACCCCCGCCCGCAGCAGCCCGTACGTGTACGCGTCCTCCAGGGCCTGCCACGAGGCGGCGATGACGTTCTCCGCGACGCCCACCGTGGACCACTCCCCCGTCCCGTCGCTCGTGGAGATGAGGACCCTGGTCGTGGACTGGGTGCCGTGCACGCCCTCCAGGATGCGGACCTTGTAGTCGACCAGGTCGAGCTTGGCCAGCTCCGGGTAGATCTTCTCCAGGGCGACCCGCAGGGCGCGGTCCAGGGCGTTGACCGGCCCGTTGCCCTCGGCCGTGGCGACGATGCGCTCGCTCTTGGCCCAGAGCTTGACCGTGGCCTCGTTGGCGTGGGTGCCGTCGGGGCGGTCCTCGGCGATCGAGCGCCAGGACTCGACGTCGAAGTACTTGAGGGGGCTGCCCTCGGCCTCGGCGCGCAGCAGGAGTTCGAAGCTCGCGTCGGCGGCCTCGTAGGTGTAGCCCGCCAGCTCGCGTTCCTTCACGCGCTCGACGACCCGGCCGACCAGCTCACGGTCGTTGCCGAGGTCGATGCCGAGTTCCTTGCCCTTGAGCTCGATGGAGGCGCGGCCGGCCATGTCGGAGACCAGCATCCGCATGGTGTTGCCGACCAGCTCGGGATCGATGTGCTGGTACAGGTCGGGATCGACCTTGATCGCGGAGGCGTGCAGGCCGGCCTTGTGCGCGAAGGCGGAGACACCGACGTAGGGCTGGTGGGTGGAGGGGGTCAGGTTGACGACCTCGGCGATGGCGTGGGAGATGCGGGTCATCTCGCGCAGCCGGCCCTCGGGGAGGACCTGCTTGCCGTACTTCAGCTCCAGCGCGGCCACGACCGGGAAGAGGTTGGCGTTGCCGACGCGCTCGCCGTAGCCGTTCGCCGTGCACTGGACGTGGGTCGCGCCCGCGTCGACCGCGGCGAGGGTGTTGGCGACGGCGCAGCCGGTGTCGTCCTGGGCGTGGATGCCGAGCCGGGCGCCGGTGTCGGCCAGCACCGTGCCGACCACGGCCTGGATCTGCGCCGGGAGCATGCCGCCGTTGGTGTCGCAGAGGATGACGACGTCGGCGCCCGCTTCCGAGGCGGCGCGGACGACGGCCTTCGCGTACTCGGGGTTGGCGCGGTAGCCGTCGAAGAAGTGCTCGCAGTCGACGAAGACCCGGCGGCCCTGCGCGACGAGGTGGGAGACGGTGTCCCGCACCATCGCCAGGTTCTCGTCGAGCGTGGTGCGCAGGGCGAGTTCGACGTGCCGGTCGTGGGACTTGGCGACCAGAGTGATCACCTGGGCGCCGGACTCCAGGAGCGCCCTGACCTGGTGGTCCTCGGCCGCGGTCGCGCCCGCGCGGCGGGTGGAGCCGAAGGCGACCAGCCGGGCGTGCTTGAAGTCGATCTCCTGCTGCGCGCGGGCGAAGAACTCGGTGTCCCGCGGGTTGGCGCCGGGCCAGCCGCCCTCGATGAAGCCCACACCGAAGTCGTCCAGGTGCCGTGCGATGGCCAGCTTGTCCGCGACCGTGAGGTTGATGCCCTCGCGCTGCGCACCGTCGCGCAGGGTGGTGTCGAAGACGTGGAACGAATCGTCGAGTTCGCTGGGTGCGGTCATGATCTGAAGGCTCCTGTATGGGATCTCGGTCTACCGGAATGACCGGTTCCACCGTCCGTCTATGATCCCGCACGCTCTCTTCCCGGCTGGGGGTGGGCCAGGAAAACGAAAAACCTCTCGCGGGTGCGAGAGGTCTGCGCGCGGGTCGAGGACGACGGTGTCCACCCGTACCTGGTCGTACGTGGTGGTCACTGCGGACCGGCGCGCCTGCTGCCAATAATCATGGCGAACGAGAGCACGGACGCAGTCTGGCACAGACCGCCCCCGTGTTCACCGACCGTCTCAGGATGCGGGCGCTGTGCTGGTCAGCGCGTGCCGTAGGCCGTACGACCCGGGCGCGTGTTCAGGCGTCCGTGGCCAGGCTCTCGTCCAGGAACTCCCGTACATGACCGAGGACCCTCCCCCGGTCCGTCCCGCGCAGCCCGATCGCCACGTGGATGGCGAAGCCGTCGAGGAGGGCGCGCAGCCGGGCGGCGAAGCGGTCGGGGTCGACGGGGCGGAACTCGCCGCGCGAGACGCCCTCGGCGAGCAGTGCGACCAGGTCGCGGTGCCAGGCGCCCTCGATGGCGGCCTGCCGGTCGCGGGCGGCGGATTCGTCGGCGGCGCTCTGCGAGCGGTTCCAGACCTCCATCCAGAGCGTCCAGTGCGGGTCGCGGTGGCCCTCGGGGACGTACAGGTCGACGTAGGCGTCGAGGCGTTCGCGGGCCGTGCCGGGCCGGGTGAGCAGCCGGCCGCGTTCGACGCCGAGCCGGCCCTCGCTCCACTCCAGGGTGCGCAGCAGCAGTTCGTCCTTGGAGTGGAAGTAGTAGAGGAGGTGGCCGCTGCTCATGCCGACCTCGCGGCCGAGAGCCGCCATGGTGAGTTTCTCCAGACCGCGCTCGGCGATCATCTCCATCGCGGCGGCGAGGACGTCCTCGCGCGGCGGGGCGGTGTTGCGGCGGCGGGCGCCCGGGGTGCTCATGCGGAGGCCACCCGGACCGCGTCCGGGAGGAAGCGGATCTCCCACGGTCCGTAACACTCGCTGTGCCAGGTGGCCACCGCTGCTCCGCACCCCCCGCACACCTGGTTGGGCCCTTCCATGCCGAGCGCTCCGCAGCACCCCGACTCCTGGACGTCCGGGTTGCCGGACAGCCGCTCGCGGGCGTCCTCCGGGTTGACCACCAGAGTGCCGCGCGGCCCCCTGGAGACCATGGTGCGGGGGCCGTCCGGCTCCCCCACCGAGACGCCGGGGAGGGTCGCCCCTTCCCACTCCGGGTCCGGGTGCGGCACGTAAGGCGCCCCGCTCGGCTCGGGGTCCACCGCGTACCCGCCGGGCGGGAGGGTCGGCGGGGCGTGCCGCGAGCCGTCGGGGTTCTTGAGTCCGTCGTACTCCGGGTGCGGTGGCACCTCGGGCAGCAGACGCAGCGGCTCGGTCAGTCGGTGTCCGCAGGCCGTGCAGAGCAGTACATCCACCCGTACGTTCTACCCGATCACCGAAGCCGCCCCGCCGTCAGCCCGTCTTCGGCTGCTGCTGCGTGATGCAGTGGATGCCGCCGCCGCCCGCGAAGATCGTGCGCGCGTCCACCAGGGTCACCGTGCGCTGCGGGTGGAGCCGGCGGAAGATGCCGGCCGCGATCTCGTCGCGCGGGTCGTCGAAGCCGCAGAGCACGACGCCGCCGTTGCAGAGGTAGTGGTTGATGTAGGAGTAGTCCGCCCAGTGCCCGTCGGCCTCCAGGACGGTCGGGGCGGGCACCTCGACGACCTCCAGGCGGCGCCCCCGGGCATCGGTGGCGGAGCGCAGGATGCCGATGGCCTCCTTGGTCACCTCGTGGTCGGGGTGGGCCGGGTCGGGCTGGTGGTGGGCGACGACGACACCGGGGGCGGCGAAGGCGGCGACGATGTCGACGTGGCCGAGGGTGCCGAAGCCGTACGGGGGGTAGTCCGAGGTCAGGCCGCGCGGCAGCCAGATCGCCTTGCGGGTGCCGAGGTGGCCGTGGACCTCCGCCTCGACCCGCTCCTTCGTCCAGCCGGGGTTGCGCTCGGGGCCGAGCTGCACGGTCTCGGTGAGCAGGACGGTGCCCTCGCCGTCGACGTGGATGCCGCCGCCCTCGTTGACCAGCGGCGAGGCGTACGTACGGGCGCCCGCGAGGTCGGCGACGTACGCGCCGATCTTCGCGTCGTGGTCCCAGCGGGCCCAGTCCTGGGCGCCCCAGCCGTTGAAGGTCCAGTCGACGGCGGCCAGTTCGGTGCCGTCGGTGAGGAAGGTGGGGCCGATGTCGCGCATCCAGGCGTCGTCCAGGTCGCGCTCGACCGTGTCGATCCCGTCGCCCAGCAGGGCGCGCGCCTCGGCCGACTGACCCGGGCCGCACACCACGGTGACCGGCTCGAAGCGGCGGACGGCACGGGCGACGGACGCCCAGGCGATACGCGCGGCGGACAGCTCCTCGGGGCTCTCGAAGGTGTGGTTGGGGCCCGGCCACGCCATCCAGGTGCGCTCGTGCGGAGCCCATTCGGGGGGCATGCGGAAGCCGTCGGCGGCAGCGGTCATCGCGGGTTCCTTCACAGGAAGTAGAGGCGGTTGAGGGAGACGGACTCGGCCGGTTCGGAGCGCAGCGCGTCGCCGTCCAGGGTGACCAGGCCCGTGCGCTGGTCGACGTCGACCGCGCCGGTACGGGAGTTCAGGCGCAGGTCGGCCGGGCCGATGCCGCGCGTGCCGCGCACCGCGACCCTGCGGCGACGGGTCGGCATCGTGTCGCCGCCCTGGTCGAGGGCGGCCTGGGCGACGAAGGCCACCGATATGTCGGCGGGCGTGGCGCCGTGCGCGCCGAACTGCGGGCCGAGGACGAGGGGTTCGCAGGTGTCGGTGGCGGCGTTGGGGTCGCCCACCACGCCGTACGCCGGGAAGCCCGACTTGAGGACGAGCTGCGGCTTGGCGCCGAAGTACTCCGGGCGCCACAGGACGATGTCGGCGAGCTTGCCGACCTCGATCGAGCCGACCTCGTGGGAGAGGCCGTGGGCGATGGCGGGGTTGATGGTCAGCTTCGCCATGTAGCGCAGGACGCGTTCGTTGTCGTGGTCGTCGTCGGGGGCGCCGAACTCGGCCTTCATCTTCCCGGCCATCGCGAAGGTGCGGCGGACGGTCTCGCCGGCCCGGCCCATGCCCTGCGCGTCGGAGGAGGTGATGCCGATCGCGCCCAGGTCGTGCAGCACGTCCTCGGCGCCCATGGTCCCGGCGCGGATGCGGTCGCGGGCCATGGCGGCGTCGCCCGGCAGGTCGGTCTTCAGGTCGTGGACGGAGACGATCATGCCGTAGTGCTCGGCGACCGCGTCCCGGCCGAAGGGCAGGGTGGGGTTGGTGGAGGAGCCGATGACGTTGGGGACACCGGCCATCTTCAGCACGTTGGGGACGTGTCCGCCGCCGCAGCCCTCGATGTGGAAGGCGTGGATGGTGCGGCCCTCCAGGACGCGGAGGGTGTCCTCCACGGAGAGGCACTCGTTCAGGCCGTCGCTGTGCAGGGCTACCTGCACGTCGTGCTCCTCGGCGACGCGCAGGGCGGTGTCGAGGGCGCGGGTGTGGGCGCCCATGTCCTCGTGCACCTTGAAGCCGCTCGCGCCGCCCTCGGCCAGCGCCTCGATGAGCGGCGCCTCGTGGGACGACGAACCCCGTCCGAGGAACCCGATGTTGACCGGCCAGGCGTCGAACGCGCCGAACGCGTGCTTCAGCGCCCAGGGCGAGTTGACGCCGACGCCCCAGACGGGGCCGAACTCCTGCCCGATGATCGTCGTCACGCCGGACGCGAGCGACGCCTCCATGATGCGCGGGGAGAGCAGGTGGACGTGGGTGTCGACGGCGCCGGCGGTGGCGATGAGGCCCTCGCCGGAGACGATGGACGTGCCCGTGCCGACCACGACGTCGACCCCGTCGAGGGTGTCGGGGTTCCCGGCCCGGCCGATCCCGCAGATCCGGCCCTCGCGGATGCCGATGGAGACCTTCCTGATCCCCTGCGCGGCGTCGATCACGACGACGTTGCTGATCACGACGTCGCAGGTCTCGCGGACGGCGGCGGCCTTGAGGTGCAGTCCGTCCCGGGCGGTCTTGCCGAACCCGGCGAGGAACTCGTCGCCGTAACGCTGGGCGTCGGACTCGACGCGGATGACCAGGCCCGAGTCGCCGAGGCGGACGCGGTCGCCGGCGCGGGGGCCGTGCGTGGCGGCGTAGGCGTGGGGGTCGACGTGGATCGACTCGCTGATCTCGCGTCCCTTCGAGCGGCTCATCGCCCGCCTCCTTCCGGTGTGGTGATCCCCAGGTATCCGCAGGCCGCGGCCCGCCGCAGTGCCTCCTCCTTCGCCCCCGGCGCGTCCAGCGGACCGTCGACCAGACCGGCGAAGCCGATCGCGATCCGCCGGCCGCCTATGGGCACGAGGCCGACCTCGGCGCTCTCCCCGGGTCCGAAGCGGACCGAGGACCCGGCGGGGACGGCGAGGCGCATGCCGTAGGCCCGCTCACGGTCGAAGTCCAGCCGCGGGTTGGCCTCGAAGAAGTGGAAGTGCGAGGTCACGGAGACCGGCACGGTCGCGGTGTTGGTGACCGGGACGCGCACCGCGGCCTCGGGTTCGGCGTGGTCGGGGCCCGGCAGCAGGGCCCCCGGGCCCGCCGGTCCGAGCGCCCCGCCCCCGATGGGGTCGGAGACGACCGCGAGCCGGGAGCCGTCGTCGAAGACGGCCTCCACGTGCACCTCGGTGACCACGTCCGCGACACCGGGCAGCACGTCGTCCGGGCCGAGTACGGACCGGGCGCGCTCGATCGCCTCCGCGAGGCGGGCACCGTCGCGGGCGGCCTCGCACACGGTGTCCGCGATCAGCGCGGTCGCCTCCGGCACGTTCAGCCTGAGCCCGCGCGCGCGGCGGGCACGGGCCAGCTCCGCCGCTCCGAAGAGCAGCAGCCGGTCACGTTCCGTGGGAGTCAGTCTCACGACGCGGTACCTCCTTGCCGACATGACATTAGAGCACCACTCTAAATATGCGATTCCTACAACGGAAGGATTGACGGACCGACGGGGCAGACGTCACATTGAACGTCGCTCTAAACCTCGGGCGGCCGTCGAAGGAGACCAGCCATGCCGATAGAACAGCGCGGAGTCGACACCATCCCCGAAGGGGAACGCACCAGCGGGCCCCGGGACCTGGTCTCGATCCTGCTGGGGTCCAACCTCTGCCTGGGCGTGATCGTCTTCGGCTGGCTGCCGCCGTCCTTCGGCCTCGGCTGGTGGGCGTCGGTCAGCTCGGTGGTGGCGGGTACGGTCGCCGGCACCGTCTTCACGGCTCCGCTGGCCCTGGTCTCCCTGCGCACCGGCACCAACCTGTCCACGTCGTCCGGCGCCCAGTTCGGCGTGCGCGGACGACTGGTCGGCTCGGTGGTCGGCCTGCTCCTCGCCCTCGGCTACACCGCGCTGACCGTGTGGATCGGCGGCGACGTGATGATGGGCGTGCTCGGCCGGCTCTTCGGCCTGCCGCAGGGCGGGGCCGCGTACGCCGTGGTCTACGGGCTGCTCGCCGCGGCGACCGTCGCGGGCGCGGTCTACGGCTACCGGGTGCTGCTCGCCATGTCCCGGGTGCTGGCCTTCGGCATGACCGCCCTGCTGGTCCTGGGCGTGATCGCCTACGCCCCCGACTTCACGACCGCCGCGCTGCCGGACGCGGGCGGGTACCTGCTGGGCGGGTTCTGGCCGACGTGGCTGCTCGCGGCCGTGGCCGCCGGCCTGTCCGGGCCGGTCGCCTTCATCACGCTGCTCGGCGACTACACCCGCTACATCTCCCCGGCCCGCTTCTCCTCCCGCCGGGTACTGCACGCGACCTGGCTGGGGCTGATGCTGGGCCTGCTGGTGCCGCAGCTCTTCGGCACCTTCACCTCGTACGCCGCCCGCGCCGCCCTGGACTACGCCGGGCCGCTGGTCGACGCCGCCCCCACCTGGTACCTGGTCCCGCTGCTGCTCGCCGCCTCCGCGGGCTCGGTCGGCAACGCGGGGCTGATGCTGTACTCCATGGGCCTGGACCTGGACGCCATCCTGCCGCGCGCCTCCCGGGCCCGGGCCACCTGCGCCGTCGCCGTCGTCGCCACGGCCTGTGTCTTCGTCGGGCACTACGCCTGGGACGCGCAGTCGGCGATGACGTCGTTCGTGCTGCTGCTGACGGCGATCGGCACGCCGTGGGCGGTCATCACGATGATCGGCTTCGCCCGCTGCGGCGGGATCTACGACGCCGAAGCGCTCCAGGTCTTCAACCGCCGGGCCCGCGGCGGCGCCTACTGGTACCGGGCCGGCTGGAACGTCCCCGCCACGGTCGCCTGGGCGGTGGGCGCGGCCGTCGGTCTGCTGGCGGTGTCCCTGCCGTCGTACGAGGGCCCGCTGCTGGCCTTCACCGGCGGGGTGGACTGCAGTTTCCTGCTGTCGGGGCTGGTGGGCGGGGTGGTGTACGTGCTGTCGACTCCGGGTGCCGTCGCGGCGACGGCACCCGGAGCGGGCGTGGCCGAGCCCGCTTCTTGCCCGACCGAGTCGGGTGGCAGGCGGGCATAGGCCGGGGGTCCGGGGGCGGAGCCCCCGGCGACGCCCGCCCCGACGCCGGGGGCCTTACGCCAAGCGGTGCATCCACCCGTGCTTGTCCTCGGCCGTACCCCGCTGGATGTCCAGCAGCGCGCTACGCAGCCGCTGCGTCACCTCGCCGGGCTCGCCCCCGCTCTGCTGCCACTGGGCACCGGCCCGCTTCACCGTGCCGACCGGGGTGATCACGGCCGCGGTGCCGCAGGCGAAGACCTCGGTGAGGGTGCCGTTCTCCGAGTCGCGCTGCCACTGCTCGACCGAGACGCGGCCCTCCTCGGCCTCGTAGCCGAGGTCGCGGGCGACGGTGAGGAGGGAGTCGCGGGTGACGCCCTCCAGGATGGAGCCGGTGAGGGCGGGGGTGACGATCTTGTCACCGTAGACGAAGTACAGGTTCATGCCGCCGAGTTCCTCGACCCACTGATGCTCGACCGCGTCGAGGTAGCAGACCTGGTCGCAGCCCTTCGCGGCGGCCTCGGCCTGGGCGAGCAGGGAGGCGGCGTAGTTGCCGCCGGTCTTGGCGTCGCCCATGCCGCCGGGGACGGCGCGGACCCGGTCCTCGGAGACCCAGATGGAGACCGGCTTGACGCCGCCGGGGAAGTAGGCGCCGGCCGGGGAGGCGATGACGATGAAGAGGTACTCGTTGGCCGGCTTCACACCCAGGCCCACCTCGGTGGCGATCATGAAGGGGCGAAGGTAGAGGGACTCCTCGCCGCCGTGCCCGGGCACCCAGTTCCGGTCCTGCCGGACAAGGGCGTCACACGCCTCGATGAACATCTCCACCGGCAGCTCCGGCATGCCGAGCCGGCGCGAGGAGGCCTGGAAGCGCTGCGCGTTCTTCTCCGGACGGAAGGTGGCGACGGATCCGTCGGGGCGGCGGTAGGCCTTCAGCCCCTCGAAGATCTCCTGCGCGTAGTGCAGGACCATGGTGGCCGGGTCGAGGGAGAGCGGGGCGTACGGAACGAGCTGACCGTCGTGCCAGCCCCGGCCCTCGGTCCACCTGACCGTCACCATGTGATCGGTGAAGTGGCGGCCGAACCCGGGGTTGGCCAGGATCGCCTGGCGCTCCGTGTCGGAGAGCGGGTTGGCGGAGGGCTTGAGCTCGATCGTGGGCGTCGTCATGGGTTGATGTCCTTCACCGGTTGTCGTGACGGGCCGCGGTCACGCCCGTACGGCCGGTGGCCGGTGCTAGGACGTCCGAGCATTCCCTCATGTCGCGGCTTCGCGTTCGATTATCGCGCACGGACGGACGCGCAGGCGGCGACGGCTGAAACGGGGTGAATGCGGCCCAGGGTTCGATGGTCGCACCTGGCGGACGCAGGAGAAAGCCGCCGGGTGCCTTGTTTTGGGACCCGGCGGCTTCGAAACGGATTCGATCGAGTGGCGCGGCGGGTGTCAGCCGGCTACTCGTACGGCGAGTGCGTCGCCGATCTCGGAGGTGCTCCGGGCGGGCCCGTCGCCTCGCTCGCCGAGGTCGGCGGAGACGGCGGCCTCGATCCGGGCGGCCTCGGCCTCGTAACCGAGGTGGCGCAGCAGCAGGGCGACGGACAGCACCGTGGCGGTGGGGTCGGCCTTGCCCTGGCCGGCGATGTCGGGCGCGGAACCGTGGACCGGCTCGAACATCGAGGGGAAGTCGCCGGAGGGGTTGATGTTCCCGCTCGCGGCGACGCCGATGCCGCCGGAGACGGCCGCGGCGAGGTCGGTGATGATGTCGCCGAAGAGGTTGTCGGTGACGATCACGTCGAAGCGCTCGGGCTGGGTGACGAGGTAGATCGTCGCCGCGTCGACGTGCATGTACTCGGTGGTGACCTCGGGGTACTCCGCGGCGACCTTGTTGAAGACGTCGGTCCACAGGTGACCCGCGAAGGTCAGCACGTTGTTCTTGTGGATCAGCGCGAGCTTCTTGCGCGGGCGGGCCTGCGCGCGGGCGAAGGCGTCGCGGACGACGCGCTCGACACCGAAGGCCGTGTTGACGGAGACCTCGGTGGCGACCTCGTGCTCGGTGCCCTTGCGGATGGTGCCGCCGTTGCCGGTGTAGGGGCCCTCGGTGCCCTCGCGGACGACGACGAAGTCGATCTCCGGCTGTCCGGCGAGCGGGGTGGCGACACCCGGCAGCAGCTTGGACGGCCGCAGGTTGACGTGGTGGTCGAAGGCGAAGCGGAGCTTGAGCAGGAAGCCGCGCTCCAGGACGCCGGACGGCACCGACGGGTCGCCGATCGCGCCGAGCAGGATGGCGTCGTGCGCCTTGAGGGCGTCGAGGTCGGCGTCGGTGAGGGTCTCACCGGTGGCGTGGTAGCGCCGGGCGCCGAAGTCGAACTCCTTGGTCTCCAGCTTCACATCCTGCGGAAGGACGGCGGAGAGGACCTTGAGACCTTCGGCCACGACCTCCTGGCCGATGCCGTCACCGGGAATCACTGCGAGATTGAGGCTGCGAGACATGACGGCACCCTACCCCTCGTCCCACGGGATGACATGCGGCGTCCGGCATGCGGACGCCGGCCCGTCATCTCCGGCTCAGTGGCCGGTGGCGCCGCCGTTGTCCCGGCGGTCGAGAGCGCGCTGGAGGGCGGCCGCGGCGTTCTTGCGGTCGGAGTCACTGGTGCGGGAGAGGTGGCGGACTCGGCGGCGGACGGTCGTCTCGGCCATGGGAATCGACTCCTTCGGCACGCGGGAGAGCGCGGAAAGCGAGTGGTACGGAGAGACGCCGGAAGGGGCGGGGAGCGCGGTGCCGCAGGGGTTGCCTGCACGGGGCCCGGCTCACGACCGCCATTCGCTCGATCGAGCGGGACGTTCGGCTCCTACAAAGTTAAGGGAGTACGGAGCGACTGTCTCCACAATTACTCGGACTTCCTACTATCTGAGACGGTGCACTCGGTCACCCGTCTCCGACCTGCGAAAACGCCCGACGGGCCAGGTCGGGTGACCTGGCCCGTCGGGCGTTGCTCCACGGGGCGTCAGCCCATGTGCGGGTACGCGTAGTCGGTCGGCGCGACCAGCGTCTCCTTGATGGCGCGGGTCAGCGTCCAGCGCATCAGGTTCTGCGGGGCGCCGGCCTTGTCGTTGGTGCCGGAGGCACGGCCGCCGCCGAAGGGCTGCTGGCCGACCACGGCGCCGGTCGACTTGTCGTTGATGTAGAAGTTGCCGGCCGCGTAGCGCAGCTTCTCCATCGTGTACGCCGCCGCCGCGCGGTCGCCCGAGACGACCGAGCCCGTGAGGGCGTAGTCGGAGACCGACTCCATCTGGGTCAGCATCGCGTCGTACGCGTCGTCGGCGCTGTCGTCGTACACGTGCACGGCGAGGAACGGGCCGAAGTACTCGGTGCGGAACACCTCGTTCTCCGGGTCGGAGCACTCGACGACCGTCGGGCGGACGAAGTAGCCGACCGAGTCGTCGTAGGAGCCGCCCGCGACGATCGTGCAGGTGTCGTCCGCCTTGGCGCGGTCGATGGCGGCCTTGTTCTTGGCGAAGGACCGCTCGTCGATGACGGCGCCCATGAAGTTCGACAGGTCGGTGACGTCACCCATGGTGAGGTAGTCGACCTCGGCGGCGAACTCCTCCTTGAAGCCGTCGTTCCAGATGGACGCCGGGATGTACGCGCGGGAGGTGGCGCTGCACTTCTGGCCCTGGTATTCGAAGGCGCCGCGGGTCAGGGCGGTCTTCAGCACGGCGCGGTCGGCGCTCGGGTGGGCGACCAGGAAGTCCTTGCCGCCGGTCTCGCCGACCAGGCGCGGGTACGTGCGGTACTTCGCGATGTTGTTGCCGACCGTCTTCCACAGGTGCTGGAAGGTCGGGGTCGAGCCGGTGAAGTGGATGCCCGCGAGGTCCCGGTGCTCCAGGGCGACCTCGGAGACCGCGATGCCGTCGCCGGTTACCAGGTTGATGACGCCCTTGGGCAGCCCGGCCTCCTCCAGGAGCCGCATCAGCAGCACGGCGGCGTGGGTCTGGGTCGGGGACGGCTTCCAGACCACCACGTTGCCCATCAGGGCGGGGGCGGTGGGCAGGTTGGCCGCGATCGCGCTGAAGTTGAAGGGCGTGATCGCGTAGACGAAGCCCTCCAGCGGGCGGTGGTCCATGCGGTTCCACACGCCCTGGGAGTTGGCCGGGGGCTGCTCGGCCAGGATGTTGCGGGCGTAGTGGACGTTGAACCGCCAGAAGTCGATCAGCTCGCAGGGGCTGTCGATCTCGGCCTGCTGGGCCGTCTTGGACTGGCCGAGCATGGTGGAGGCGGCGATGGTCTCGCGCCACGGGCCGGACAGCAGCTCGGCGGCGCGCAGGATGATCGCCGCGCGGTCGTCGAAGGACATCGCGCGCCACGCCGGGGCGGCGGCCAGGGCGGCGTCGATCGCGTCCTGGGCGTCCTGCTGGGTGGCGTTGGCGTAGGTGCCCAGGCGCGCCTTGTGGTTGTGCGGCTGCACGACGTCGAAGCGCTCGCCACCGCCCATCCGCTTGACGCCGCCGATGGTGCAGGGCAGGTCGACGGGGTTGTCGGCCAGCTCCTTGAGCTTGACCTCCAGACGGGCACGCTCGGGCGAACCGGGCGCGTAGCCGTGCACCGGCTCGTTGACGGGGGTGGGGACCTGGGTCACAGCGTCCATAGTTTCCGTAACTCCTTAACTGAGCGGTCTTGCGAGCGGGTGCGGGCTCAGCCCTTGCTGACCATCGAGCGGGCGAAGAACCGGAGGTTGGCCGGCTTCTCCGCCAGACGGCGCATGCTGTGCTTTCCCGGGGGGCGACCCCCGGACCCCCGGCAGTCGCCGCGGCACAGCCCGGTCGTATCAGCCACGGCCGATCACGCTCCGCGCGAAGAACCGGAGGTTCGCCGGCTTCTCCGCCAGACGGCGCATGAAGTAGCCGTACCAGTCGGTGCCGTAGGCGGTGTAGACGCGCATGCGGTGGCCCTCGGCGGCCAGCCGCAGGTGCTCGTCGCCGCGGATGCCGTACAGCATCTGGAACTCGTACTCGTCGAGCTTTCGCCCGGCGGTCCGGGCCAGCTCCTGCGCGATGGAGATCAGGCGCGGGTCGTGGGACCCGATCATCGGGTAGCCCTCGCCCTCCATCAGCGTCCGCAGGATGCGCACGTACGCCTTGTCGATCTCGTGGCGCTGCTGGTACGCGACCTCGGCGGGCTCCTTGTAGGCGCCCTTCACCAACCGTACGCGACTGCCGTTGTCGGCGAGCCGGCGCGCGTCGGCCTCGGTGCGGAAGAGGTAGGACTGGATGACGCAGCCGGTCTGCGGGAAGTCCTTCCGCAGCTCGTCGTGGATGGCGAACATCGAGTCGAGGGTGGTGTGGTCCTCGGCGTCCAGGGTGACCGTAGTGCCGATCTCGGCCGCGGCCTCGACGACCGGGCGGACGTTCTTCAGGGCCAGCTCGTGGCCGCCGTCCAGCGCCTGGCCGAACATGGACAGCTTGACCGACATCTCGGCGCGGGCGCCGAGGTCGAGCGGCCCCAGCCGGTCGACCAGCTCCAGGTAGGCGTCGCGGGCGGCCTCGGCCTGCGCGGGGTTCGTGATGTCCTCGCCGACGACGTCCATCGTCAGTTCCAGACCCTGGTCGGTGAGGCCCTGGATGATCGGCAGCACCTCGTCGACCGTCTCGCCGGGGATGAACCGGTCGACGACCGGCTTGGTCACGGGCGCGGCCGAGACCAGCCGACGCATCCGGTCGCTGCGCGACGCGGCGAGAATCACGGGACCCAGCACGGGGCACCTCCACTTACCAACCAACACGAGGCCGCTGCCCGACGAACGGGGGACGGCACGGAGAACCACCGTGAAATCTAAGGATCCACCCGATCGTCGGCCATCGACAGCTGTCACGCATCCGTGCCGCAGATCTCAGACAGATGTATGAAGAGCACGCGCAAATGCGGCAGAATGCCCGGGTGATGTCGGATTCCAAGGATGACTACCAGGAGCTGGTCGACGAGATCTCCGAGCTGCTGGGCGCGCCCGCGACCCTGGAGAACCGCGACTTCGAGCTGATCGCCTTCGGCGCCTACGACAGCGAGGGCGACCTCGATCCGTCCGCCCTCGACCCGGTGCGCACCCGCTCGATCCTGACCCGGCGCTCCACCGCGGCCGTCCGGGCCTGGTTCGAGGGCTTCGGCATCACCCGCGCGACCGGCCCGGTCCGCATTCCGCCGACCCCTGAGGCGGGGGTGTACCGGGGGCGCACGTGCCTGCCGGTACGCCACCGGGGTGTCGTCCTCGGCTACGTGTGGCTGCTGGACACCGACCCCGGTCCGACCGATCGGCAGCTGGCGGCGGCCATGGAGGTCACCACCCGGATCGGCGCGCTGCTCGCGGACGAGGCGCAGCACGGCGCGGACCTGAGCCGGGAGCTGCGGGCCGTGCTGACCGCCGAGCGCGACTGGCAGCGGGACATGGCCGTGGCGGAACTGCGCACCGCCCTCGGCTCCCGCGCGGCGACCCCGCACGCGGTGGTCTGCGTCGCCCCCTGGCCGTCGGCCGACCCCGACGACGCGCCCTCGGTCCGCACGGTGCCGGGGGCGACGGCGCTGTGCACGGTGCCGTGGGGAGCGGCGGGCCAGTCACTGGCGTTGCTGGTCCGACTGCGCTCGGCGGACGTACTGACCCCGGCGACGTCGGCGGCGGGGCGGCTGCTGGAGCGGACGCGGGGCGCGAGCGGGGCCGCGGGCGCCACCGCGGCCGGGATCTCCGCGCCGCGCACCGGGCTGGCGGAGCTGGGGGCGGCCTGGTGGGAGGCGTCGGCGGCGGCCCGGGCGGCGCTCGCCGAGACCCGGTTCGGCCCGGTCGCCGAGTGGACGTCCATCGGCCCGTTCCGCCTGCTGACCGCGCTGCCCCCGCGGTCCGCCCACGACCCCGCCGTACGGGTACTGCTCTCCCCCGCCCACCGCGAACTGACCCGCACCGCCGAGGTCTACCTCGACTGCGCCGGCCAGGCCGGCCGCACCGCCGCCGAGCTGGGCATCCACCGCCAGACGCTGTACTACCGCCTCTCCCGCGTCGAACAGCTCACGGGCCTGGACCTGGACGACGGCGAGGACCGGCTGCTGCTCCACATGGCGCTCAAGGCGTACCGCCTGTAGCGGCCTCGATCACCCGGCGCAGGCCCTCGGTGAGCTGGGCCGCCTCGGGGGCGGACTTGGGATCGAAGGTCCACTGCGCGATGAGACCCGTCATCAGGGTCACGTAGAACGTCCCGAGGGTGTCCGCCGTCTCGTCGGAGACGTCCTCCTCCCGTCCGCCCATGAGCGAGGGGATGAGGCCGCGCCCGGCCTCCCGCTGGGCCCGCGCCAGATGGTCGCGCACCTCGGGCATCCGGTCGCCCATGACCAGGATCTCCATGCTGAGGTGCCAGATCGACCCCGGCTCCCGCATGGTCTGGATGATGTTGGTCCACACCACCTGGAACCGCTCGGTCGAGCCGGGCGCGGTCTCGTCCAGCGCGGCCCGGTCCCCCTCGAAGGCGTCGCCCATCCCCTCGACCAGCGAGACGTAGGCCTGCGCGAGCAACGCGTCCTTCGAGCCGTAGTGGTAGCCGATGGACGCCAGGTTGGTCCCCGACTCCCTGACGACGTCCCGCGCGGTCGTGCGCGCGAAGCCCTTCTCCAGCAGGCAGCGCTTGGCGCCTTCCAGCAGATCCTCACGGTGTCCCATCGGACCACTCTACCCTCCGATCCATACGCCTGTCCTATACACTCGTCCTATACGTACGTCTCATACGCGCGTACTAGACAGTTGTATAAGACGTGCGTACAGTCACCGCCATGACAACGAACCCGCCCCGCGCCGGCCGACGCGAATGGACCGCGCTGGCCGTGCTGATGCTTCCGCTGCTCCTGGTCTCGATGGACGTCTCGGTCCTCTACTTCGCGATCCCGGAGATCAGCGCGGACCTGGAGCCGAGCGGCACCCAGCAGTTGTGGATCTTCGACATCTACGGCTTCGTACTGGCCGGCCTGCTGATGACGATGGGCTCGCTGGGCGACCGCATCGGCCGCCGCAGACTGCTCCTCATCGGCGCGGTGGCCTTCGGCGCCGCCTCGCTGCTCGCGGCCTACGCGCACAGCGCCGAGACCCTGATCGCGGCCCGCGCGGTCCTCGGCATCGGCGGCGCGACGCTGATGCCGACCACGATGGCGCTGGTCCGCACGATGTTCACCGACCCCGTCCAGCGGGCGAAGGCGATCGGGCTGTGGTCCGGGGTGATGACGGCCGGGATCGCACTCGGCTCGGTGATGAGCGGCGTTCTCGTCGAGCACTTCTGGTGGGGCTCGGTCTTCCTGGTCAACCTGCCCGCGATGGCCCTGCTGCTGGT
This sequence comes from Streptomyces sp. NPDC056296, assembly GCF_042268605.1. Taxonomy (NCBI): domain Bacteria; kingdom Bacillati; phylum Actinomycetota; class Actinomycetes; order Kitasatosporales; family Streptomycetaceae; genus Streptomyces; species Streptomyces sp. NPDC056296. Next base: position 87,771 of record NZ_JBHJRX010000002.1, read on the forward strand.
CCTCGGCCCGGTCCTGCTCCCCGAGTCGAAGAACCCGTCCCCCGGCCGCTTCGACCTGCTCGGCGTGCCCCTGTCGATGGCGGCGGTCCTGCCCGTCATCTACGGACTGAAGGAACTGGCCGCCGAGGGCTGGAACGTCCGGTACGTCGTCTCGATCACCGTCGGCCTGCTGTTCGCCGCGTTGTTCGTGCGGCGCCAGCGCACCTCGGCCTCGCCGATGATCTCCCCCGCCCTCTTCCGCGGGCACGGCTTCACCCCGGCGCTCGTCCTCAACACCGTGTCGGCCTTCGGAATGATGGGCTCGGCGTACTTCACCACCCAGTACCTGCAGTCGGTCCTGGGCAAGAGCTCGCTGGAGGCCGCGCTGTGGAGCCTGCTGCCGTCGGTGCTCATCGGCGCCGCCGCACCGGTCGCCGCCCAGCTGGTCCAGCGGGGCGTCGAGCGCGCGTACGTGGTGACGGGCGGCTTCCTCGTCGCGGCGGCCGGCTACGGGCTGCTGGCCCTGGCCGGCACGGACTCGCTGTGGCTGGTGCTGGCCGCGTGCGGTGTCCTGGCCGGCGGCATCGTCATCGTGATGTCCCAGCTCACCGACCTGGCCCTGAGCTCCGCCCCGGTCGAGAAGGCGGGGGCGGCGTCTTCCCTGCTGGAGACCGGCACCGAGTTCGGCGGCGCCCTGGGCATGGCCGCCCTCGGCTCCATCGGTACGGCCCTCTACCGCCAAGGCATGCCGTCGGACGCGCCCGCTCCGGCCCAGGAGACCCTGGGCGGCGCGCTGGCCGTCGCCGCCGAACTGCCGGGGCGCGCGGGGGACGCCCTGGCGACGGCGGCGCGGGAGGCGTTCACGGACGGAATGCGGGGCGCCGCGATCGCCGCGGCGCTGCTGCTGGTCGTGGCGGCCGGACTGGCGGCGGCCGGACTGCGGCGCATCCGGGTGCGGGAGGAAGCGCCCACGGAAAACGCCGAACAGGCTGATCGAGTCAGCCCGTCCGGCGTTTGAGGACGAGCCCGTTCAGGGCGAACGGGGGGGGGCCGGGGGCGAAGCCCCCGGGCCACGTCAGACCAGGTTCACCGAACGGGCCGACGTCGCGCCGATCTCCGCCGAGACCTCCGCCAGCACCCCGGAGGGCACCGTGTCGTCGACGGTCAGCACGGCCAGCGCCTCGCCGCCGACCGTCGCGCGGGCGACCTGCATGCCGGCGATGTTGATGCCGGCCTCGCCGATGACGCGGCCGACGGTGCCGACGACGCCCGGACGGTCCTCGTAGCGCAGGACGACCATGTGGTCGGCGAGGGCGAGGTCGACGTCGTACTCGCCGACGGCGACGATCTTCTGGAGGTGCTTCGGGCCGGCCAGCGTGCCGGAGACCGACACCTCCTCGCCGTCCGAGAGGGTACCGCGCACGGTGACGACGTTGCGGTGCTCCGGGGACTCCGAGCTGGTGGTCAGCCGGACCTCGACGCCGCGCTCCTGGGCGAACAGCGGGGCGTTGACGTACGACACGGTCTCGTCGACGACGTCCTCGAAGACGCCCTTGAGGGCGGACAGCTCCAGCACCTTCACGTCGTGCTGGGTGATCTCGCCGTAGACCTCGACGTCGAGGCGGACCGCGACCTCCCCGGCGAGCGCGGTGAAGATGCGGCCGAGGCGCTCGGCGAGCGGCAGGCCCGGCTTGACGTCCTCGGCGATGACGCCGCCCTGGACGTTGACCGCGTCGGGGACCAGCTCACCGGCGAGGGCGAGGCGGACGGACTTGGCGACGGCGATGCCGGCCTTCTCCTGGGCCTCGTCGGTGGAGGCACCGAGGTGCGGGGTGGCGACGACCTGGTCGAACTCGAACAGCGGCGAGTCCGTGCACGGCTCCTTGGCGTACACGTCCAGACCGGCGCCGGCGACGCGGCCCTCCTTGAGCGCCGAGTACAGCGCCTCCTCGTCGACGATGCCGCCGCGCGCGGCGTTGACGATGCGGACGCTCGGCTTGACCTTGCGCAGCGCCTCGTCGCCGATCAGGCCGAGGGTCTCGGGGGTCTTGGGCAGGTGGACGGTGATGAAGTCGGAGACCTCGAGCAGCTCGTCGAGGGACAGCACCTTGACGCCCATCTGCGCGGCCCGCGCGGGCTGCACGTAGGGGTCGTAGGCGACGACCTTCATGCCGAAGGCCGACATGCGCTGCGCGACGAGGGCGCCGATGCGGCCGAGGCCCACGACGCCGAGGGTCTTCTCGGCCAGCTCGACGCCGGTGTACTTGCTGCGCTTCCACTCGCCGTTCTTGAGCGCGGCGTTGGCCTGCGGGATGTTGCGGGCGGTGGCGACGATCAGGCCGCAGGCCAGCTCGGCGGCGGTCACGATGTTGGAGGTCGGGGCGTTGACCACCATCACGCCGGCCTTGGTGGCGGCGGAGACGTCGACGTTGTCCAGGCCGACACCGGCGCGGGCGACGACCTTGAGCTTCTTCGCGGCGGCGATGGCCTCGGCGTCGACCTTGGTCGCGGAGCGGACCAGGATCGCGTCCACGTCGGCGATGGCGGGGAGCAGTTCGGCCCGGTCCGCGCCGTTGCACTGGCGGATCTCGAAGTCGGGGCCAAGCGCGTCCACGGTCGCGGGCGACAGCTCTTCAGCGATGAGTACGACAGGTTTCGAGCTCACGTGAGTCCTCACAAGTCCAATGCGGACGGCCGTCCCGACGGCCGCATGCGGTGGAGGTTTGCTAGCCGCGTGGAAGACGCACGACGCTGTGGGCCTGACGCGTATGTTGTTCAGCAGTCTAGTGGCGTGACGGGGGTCGTCCTGCGCCTCCGCGGAAGGATCACCCGGAAGTGGCTGTACAGGTCGGCCAACAAGAATCCGGCGCTGAGCCCCGCGACGGCGCCTGCGGCGCACGGCACCGTCGCGGGGGCGAAAAGGCTTACGCCTCCTCGTCGACCCAGCTCATGAGCTTGCGCAGCTCCCTGCCGGTGGTCTCCACCAGGTGCTCGGAGTCCTGCTGCTTGTACTCGTTGTACTTCTTCAGACCGCCGTGGTACTCGTCCATCCACTGCTGGGCGAACGTGCCGTCCTGGATCTCGGCGAGGACCTTCTTCATCTCGGCCTTGGTGGCGTCGGTGATGATCCGCGGGCCGGTGACGTAGTCGCCCCACTCGGCGGTCTCCGAGACCGACCAGCGCATCTTCTCCAGGCCCCCCTCGTACATGAGGTCCACGATCAGCTTCAGCTCGTGCAGGCACTCGAAGTAGGCGACCTCCGGCTGGTAGCCGGCCTCGGTCAGGGTCTCGAAGCCCGCCTTCACCAGCGCCGCGGTACCACCGCAGAGGACGGCCTGCTCACCGAACAGGTCGGTCTCCGTCTCCTCCGTGAAGGTCGTCTTGATGACCCCGGCCCGCGAGCCGCCGATGCCCTTCGCGTACGACAGCGCCAGCGCCAGGGCACCGCCGGAGGAGTCCTGCTCGACCGCCACGAGACACGGCACCCCGCGCCCCTCCTCGTACTGACGGCGCACCAGGTGGCCCGGGCCCTTGGGGGCGACCATGCAGACGTCCACGCCGGCCGGGGGCTTGATGAAGCCGTAGCGGATGTTGAGGCCGTGACCGAAGAAGAGCGCGTCGCCGTCCTTCAGGTTGTCCTTGATGTGCTCCTCGTAGACCTGGGCCTGGATCGGGTCCGGGATGAGGATCATGATGACGTCGGCCTCGGCGGCGGCCTCGGACGGGCTCACCACGCGCAGGCCCTGCTCCTCGGCCTTGGCCTTGGACTTGGAGCCCTCGTGCAGACCGACGCGCACGTCGACGCCGGAGTCGCGCAGCGACAGGGCGTGGGCGTGGCCCTGGCTGCCGTACCCGATGACCGCGACCTTGCGGCCCTGGATGATGGACAGGTCGGCGTCGGCGTCGTAGAACAGCTCGGCCACTGGGTTCTCTCCTTGTGTGCAGGTGTTGCGTCCCACCGTATGCCGGTGAGGGGAAGGGACGTTTCGGGGTCTCGGAATGCGGGCGGCCGGTGGTGTGCGCGACCGCCCGTTTCCGTCGTTATGCGGACCGGTCGAGTGCGCGCAGCGAGCGGTCCGTGATCGAACGGGCGCCGCGGCCGATGGCGATCGTGCCGGACTGGACGAGTTCCTTGATGCCGTACGGTTCCAGCATCTTGAGCATGGCGGACAGCTTGTCGCTGCTGCCGGTGGCCTCGATGGTGACGGCCTCCGGGGAGACGTCGACGGTCTTGGCCCGGAACAGCTGGACGATCTCGACGATCTGGGAGCGCGTCTCGTTGTCGGCGCGCACCTTCACCAGGACGAGTTCGCGCTGGACGGCCTGGGTGGGCTCCAGCTCGACGATCTTGAGCACGTTGACCAGCTTGTTGAGCTGCTTGGTGACCTGCTCCAGCGGGAACTCCTCGACGCTCACCACGATGGTGATGCGGGAGATGTCGGGGTGCTCGGTGACGCCGACGGCGAGCGAGTCGATGTTGAAGCCGCGGCGGGAGAACAGGGCGGCGATCCGGGCGAGGATGCCGGGCGTGTTCTCCACCAGGACGGAGAGCGTGTGCTTGGACATGATCTCTGGGTCTCTCTCGCTCAGTCGTCTTCGTTGTCGCCGAAGTCGGGGCGGACGTCCCGGGCGGCCAGGATCTCGTCGTTGGAGGTGCCGGCGGCGACCATCGGCCAGACCATCGCGTCCTCGTGGACGATGAAGTCGACGACGACGGGGCGGTCGTTGATGGAGTTGGCCTCCTCGATGACCTTGTCGAGGTCGGCGGGGTCCTCGCAGCGGATGGCGTAGCAGCCCATGGCCTCCGACAGCTTCACGAAGTCGGGGACGCGGGTGCCGCGGGCGTCCGGGTTGACGTCCTCCGGGCCGGAGTGCAGCACCGTGTTGGAGTACCGCTGGTTGTAGAACAGGGTCTGCCACTGGCGGACCATCCCGAGGGCGCCGTTGTTGATGACGGCGACCTTGATCGGGATGTTGTTCAGGGCGCAGGTGGCGAGTTCCTGGTTGGTCATCTGGAAGCAGCCGTCGCCGTCGATCGCCCAGACGGTCTGCTCGGGCACGCCGGCCTTGGCGCCCATGGCGGCCGGGACGGCGTAGCCCATGGTTCCGGCGCCGCCGGAGTTCAGCCAGGTGGCGGGCTGCTCGTACTGGACGAAGTGCGCGGCCCACATCTGGTGCTGGCCGACGCCGGCCGCGAAGATCGTGCCCTCGGGCGCGAGCTGCCCGATGCGCTCGATGACCTGCTGCGGGGAGAGCGAACCGTCGTCGGGCTGGTCGTAGCCGAGGGGGTAGGTGTCGCGCCAGCGGCTGAGGTCCTTCCACCAGGCTGCATACCTCGACGCGGCGGCCTCGCCGGTGTTGCCCTCGCTGTGCTCCTTCTGGACGGCCTGCACGAGGTCGGCGATGACCTCCCGGGCGTCGCCGACGATCGGCACGTCGGTGGCGCGGTTCTTGCCGATCTCGGCCGGGTCGATGTCGGCGTGGACGATCTTGGCGTACGGGGCGAAGCTGTCCAGCTTGCCGGTGACACGGTCGTCGAAGCGGGCTCCGAGGGCGACGATCAGGTCGGCCTTCTGCAGCGCGGTGACGGCGGTGACCGCACCGTGCATGCCCGGCATTCCCACGTGCAGCGGGTGGCTGTCGGGGAATGCGCCGAGCGCCATCAGGGTGGTGGTGACGGGCGCTCCGGTGAGTTCGGCGAGGACCTTCAGCTCGGCGGTGGCCCGCGCCTTGAGGACGCCGCCGCCGACGTAGAGCACGGGGCGCTTCGCGGCGGTGATGAGCTTGGCGGCCTCGCGGATCTGCTTGGCGTGCGGCTTGGTGACCGGGCGGTAGCCGGGCAGGTCCATGACGGGCGGCCAGGAGAACGTCGTCTTCGCCTGGAGCGCGTCCTTGGCGATGTCGACCAGGACCGGCCCCGGACGGCCGGTGGAGGCGATGTGGAACGCCTGCGCGATCACCCGGGGGATGTCGTCGGCCTTGGTGACCAGGAAGTTGTGCTTGGTGATCGGCATGCTGATGCCGACGATGTCGGCCTCCTGGAAGGCGTCCGTGCCGATCGCCTTGGAGGCGACCTGGCCGGTGATCGCGACCATCGGCACGGAGTCCATGTGCGCGTCGGCGAGCGGCGTGACCAGGTTGGTGGCGCCGGGTCCCGAGGTCGCCATGCAGACGCCCACCTTCCCGGTGGCCTGCGCGTAGCCCTCGGCCGCGTGGCCGGCGCCCTGCTCGTGGCGGACCAGGACGTGACGCACCTTGGCCGAGTCCATCAGCGGGTCGTACGCCGGAAGGATGCACCCGCCGGGAATGCCGAATACCGTGTCGGCGCCGACCTCCTCGAGGGAGCGGATGAGGGCCTGCGCACCCGTGACGTGCTCGGGGGCGGACTGTCCTCCGGATCGGGGCCGGGGCTGCGGGTGATGGGCCCCGGTGGCCTGCTCGGTCATCGGCATTCTCTTCTCGATGCTGAGGGTTCTGATGCTGAGGTTTTTGCGAGGTTTCGGGCGGTGTGTGGCTGTTGCTCAGCGGTGCTGGTGCAACAAAAAACCCCTCGTGCCATAAGGCAAGCGAGGGGAGCGCGCCGGGTGTGGGTCGCTGGGAGTCCGGATCGGTCCGGACTGCACCAGCTCAGCCGACGCGCTTTCCAAGTACGAGAATTCGGGTGCGCATGGCACTGACCTTCCTCCCGGCACGCCCTCACTGTCAAGTGGGTGGGACGGGAGTCTCATTATGTGAGCGCAAAGGCGTACCACCACGCAGGACGGTCGGGAGCCCGGAGGTGACGCCGCCCGCGAAGGCCGGTTCGGCCGGGCCGTGCGGCACCGGGTAGTGGCCGGTTTTGAGCGCTCTGCGCAGCCGGTACTCGTCCAGCGGCCCGGAGAACGCCATGCCCTGCCCGTGCGTACAGCCCATCGCGCGCAGGGCGACGATCTGCTCGGGCAGGTCCACCCCGTCGGCCACGGACTTCAGCCCGAGGTCGGTGGCGATGCGCAGCAGACCACTGGTGATCTTGTGCAGCCGCGCGGACTCCACGACGCCCTCGATCAGGCCGCGGTCGAGTTTGAGGACGTCCACAGGGAGGCGCCGGAGCGCGGTGATCGCCGCGTAGCCGTTGCCGAAGCCGTCCAGGGCGATGCGGACGCCGACCCTTCGCAGGGCGTTCAGCCGGCGGTCCAGCTCGTCCAGGCCGACCCGTGGGTCGATGTCCGACAGTTCGATCACAAGTGAGCCGGGTGGCAGTCCGTGCCGGGTCAGCAGGGCCTCCACCGATCCCAGCGGCATGGAACGGTCCAGCAGCCGACGGGCGCCGATGCGTATGGCCACGGCCGCGGACAGTCCGGCCGCCGCGCGTTCGGCGGCCTGCTCGACGGCCTCCTGGAGCACCCAGCGGTCCAGTTCGGCGGTCTTGTCGCCGTCCTCGGTCACGCGCAGGAACTCCGCGGGGGTGAACAGCACCCCCTGTGAGGAGCGCCAACGCGGCTGGGCGCAGACCGACGTGATCCGGCCGTCCGTCAGGGAGACCACCGGCTGGTGCAGCAGCGCGAACTCGCCGTCGTGCAGCGCGGCCCGCAGGCGCGTGGCCAGCTCGGCCTTGCGTACGACGTCCTGCTGCATCTGCGGTCGGTACAGCTCGACGCGTCCCTTGCCGGCCGCCTTGGCGCGGTACATCGCGAGGTCGGCGTTGCGCAGCAGCTCGCCCGCGCCGAGGCCCGGTTCGGCGAAGGCGACCCCGATGGAGGCGTTGACACGGACCTCGTTGCCGTCGATGAGGTAGGGCTGCGAGAGCGTCATCCTGAGACGGTCGGCGAGTTCCAGGATGTGACCCTCGCGGGCGGCCCGGTCCCGGGCGCCGTCCCCGACGATCAGGGCCGCGAACTCGTCGCCGCCCAGCCGGGAGGCGGTGTCCCCCTTGCGGACGGCCTCGTGGAGTCTGCGGGCGGCCTGCACGAGCAGTTCGTCGCCTGCCTGGTGCCCGATGGTGTCGTTGACGGCCTTGAAGCCGTCGAGGTCGATGAAGAGCACCGCCGTGCCGCGCAGGGCGGCGCCGCGGTCGGAGGCGCGTCGGCCGGACAGGGCCTGCTGGACGCGCCGGGTGAACAGGGCGCGGTTGGGCAGGTCGGTCAACGGGTCGTGTTCGGCGTTGTGCTGGAGCTGCGCCTGAAGGCGCACTCTTTCGGTCACGTCCCGGCTGTTGAAGATCAGGCCCCCGTGGTGGCGGTTGACGGTGGACTCGACGTTGAGCCAGCCGCCGTCCCCGGAGCGGAAGCGGCACTCGATGCGCGTGGTGGGTTCCTCGACCGGGCTCGCGGCGAGGAACCGGCGTACCTCGTGCACCACGCAGCCGAGGTCCTCCGGGTGGATGAGACCGGCCAGTTCGCTGCCGACGAGTTCCTCGGCGGGGCTTCCGTAGACCCCGGCGGCGGCCGGGGAGACGTAGCGGAGGATGCCGTTGGGCGCGGCGATCATGATGACGTCGCTGGAGCCCTGTACCAGGGAGCGGAAGTGGTTCTCCTTCTGGGCCAGTTCCTGGGTGAGGGTGATGTTGTCGAGCAGCATGATGCCCTGTCGCACGACCAGCGCGAGGACCACGGTGCCGCCGGTCAGCAGCACCACGCGGTCGACGCTGCGGCCGTTGAGCACGTTGTAGAGGATGCCCAGGGTGCAGACCGCGGCGGCGAGGTACGGCGTGAGCGCGGCCAGCGACCCGGCGATGGGCCGGGAGGCCGGGTAGCGGCCGCGCTCACCCCCGGGCGCGGGGACCGGCCCGGACGCGGGCACCGGTGTGGGTGCGGACCGGTGAGTGGTGCCGCGCTGCCCGGGCACGTGCTCGCGCACCACGCGCGTGTGCCCGCCGGGCCCCTCCCCGTCCGACGGCCGCCCGCGCCGGGACGCGGCCCAGGGGGCGTACGCCAGCAGCAGCGAGCCGGCGAACCAGCCCGCGTCGAGCAACTGGCCGGAGCGGTAGTTGTTGTGCATCAGCGGTGAGGTGAACAGGGCGTCGCAGACCACCGTCAGGGCGAGCGCGCCGATGGCGGTGTTGACCGCGGACCGGCAGACGGGCGACCGCCGGAAGTGCAGGGCGAGCACCATGCTGACGAGAGCGATGTCGAGCAGCGGGTAGGCCACCGAGAGCGCGGAGTGGGCCACACTGGAGCCGCCCCCGGCCTTCGCCGCCTGGGCGAGCGCCAGGCTCCACGCCAGGGTCAGCAGCGAACCGCCGATCAGCCAGGCGTCCAGGCCCAGGCAGATCCAGCCGGCCTTCGTCACCGGCCGCTTGGCCAGCACCAGCAGCCCCACGATGGCGGGCGGCGCGAAGCACAGGAAGAACAGGTCCGCGTAGCTGGGACTGGGCACCGGCTGCCGCAGGACGACCTCGTACCACCCCCAGATCAGATTGCCCAGGGACGCCATCGCCGAGGAGAGGGCGAACAGCAGCCAGGCCGGTCGGAACCGGACACGGGGCCCACGGGCGTAGAGCACGCAGGAGACGGCGGCGGCGCCCGCGGCGGCGCTCAGCCCGAAGTCGCCCATGATCTTGGCGACGTGGTCCGAACCCCAGCCGAGCGCGGAACCGACGGCGTATCCCGCGCAGATCAGAGCCAGCACGAGCTGACGGACGAAGGTCGGTCCGCCGGCGGCGGCCGACGGCCGGGGCAGCAGCGGTCGGGGCGGGGACTGCGTCCGCAGCGCTCCGTCCAGAGTCGGCACGGGGGGCGGCGGACTCACCGGGACCTCCCGGTCCGCGCCGCCCCCGTGTCCCGCGGGCCCCGGTGCGGCGGCTGGACCTGCCTCTTGCGGCCGCTCGGCCGGCGCTGGTGAGGGCCGCACCGACCGTGGTGGCCGCCGTGCCGGCCGTGCTGACTTCGTCTGCGCGCGGTCGTGGTCGTGCGCCAGGGTCGCCGGCGGCGGCTTCGCCGCGTCGGGTTGTTCGTCCATAGGCCGTGCATCGCCCGTCGCCCCCCTCACAGTCTGAGATGTCCATCCCCGGCGCCGAACCGTGCGCGGCGCATCCCCTGTCGGACGATACACCAGTCTCGTCACTCAGGGACATAGGTTCTCTACGCTCCGTGACGACCAGCGGATATGCGCGTACCCACCGCATCCGGGGAGTTGCGGAGGGTACCTGAAACGGATTACGCGCCCGTCGTCAGGATCACGTTGCGCAACGGCTCCTGGTTCACGAAACGGCTCAACTGGTCCACCAGCAGCCGCTTGGCGCGCGGCAGGAAGGCGGAGGTCGGCCCGCCGGCGTGCGGGCTGATGACTATGCCGGGAGCATGCCACAGGGGGTGACCCGGCGGCAGCGGTTCGGGGTCGGTCACGTCGAGGGCGGCGGTGAGGCGCCCGCTCTCCAGTTCGGCGAGCAACGCCTTCGTGTCGACGACGGGGCCGCGCGCGACGTTGACGAGCAGGGCGCCGTCCTTCATGCGGGTCAGGAAGTCCGCGTCGACCAGGCCACGGGTGGCCTCGGTGAGCGGTGTGGAGATGATGACGACGTCCGCCTCCGGGAGCAGGGCGGGGAGTTCGGTGAGCGGATGCACCGGGCCGCGTGCCGTGGTGCGGGCGGAGCGCGCGACGCGCACCACCGGCGCGACCTCGAAGGGCACGAGCCGGTCCTCGATCGCGGCGCCGATCGAGCCGTACCCGACGACGAGCACCTTCCGGTCGGCGAGCGCCGGCCGGAACCCGCCGAGCCACTCGCCCCGGTCCTGCGCCCGGACGAAGTCGGGGATGCCGCGCAGCGACGCCAGGATCAGGGCCAGGGTGAGCTCCGCGGTGCTGGCCTCGTGCACTCCGCGCGCGTTGCACAGCCGTACGCCCGCGGGCAGGTGCTTCAGTCCGGGCTCCACGTGGTCGATGCCGGCGGAGAGGGTCTGGACGACCTGGACGGAGCGCATCCCGGGCAGCGGACGGGTGCCGATGCCGCTGGGCTTCATGTAGGGGACGACGTAGAACGCGCAGTCGGCGGGGTCGGCGGGGAAGGCCTCCTCGCCGTTCCAGTAGCGGTAGGCGGGGCCTTCGGGGAGGCCCTCGATCTCGTCCGGCGGGATGGGCAGCCACACGTCAGGAGTCATGGTCAGGAGGCTATGTCAGGGGCGCGGAAGGGCAGAGGTTAGGTTGGGTGGCCTGACGAGGGAGGGTCACGACCAGGTGGAGCGCAGGACGATCGGCGCGACGGCGCTCGCGGTGGGGGCCGTCGGACTGGGGTGCATGCCGATGAACTGGGCGTACAGCGCGTCGCGGCAGCGGGGGGAAGAGTCGGTCAGGGCGGTGCACCGGGCCCTCGACCTGGGTGTTTCCCTGCTGGACACGGCGGACATGTACGGCCCGTTCACCAACGAGCTGCTGCTGGGACGGGTGTTGAAGGAGCGGCGGTCCGACGCCTTCGTGTCGACCAAGGTCGGTCTGCTGGTGGGCGATCAGCACATCGTGGCCAACGGCCGCCCCGGTTATGTGAAACGTGCCTGCGACGCCTCACTGCGCCGGCTGCAGACGGACGTCATCGACCTCTACCAACTGCACCGTGCCGATCCCGAGATACCCGTCGAGGAGACCTGGGGCGCGATGGCGGAGCTGGTCCGGGCCGGGAAGGTGCGGGCCCTCGGGCTCTGCGCGGTCGGTGCGCGGTCGGCCCGGCGTCCGGGGGCCCGGCTGCACGACGCGACGATCCGGCAGCTGGAGCGGGTGCAGCAGGTCTTCCCGGTGAGCGCGGTCGAGGCCGAGCTGTCGGTGTGGTCGCCGGAGGCGCTGCGGACGCTGCTGCCGTGGTGCGTGACGCGCGGCGTCGGTTTCCTCGCCGCGATGCCGCTCGGCAACGGCTTCCTGACCGGCACGCTCACCCCCGGGCAGGGCTTCGAGCCGGAGGACCTGCGTGCCCGGCACCCCCGCTTCACCGCCGAGATGATGGCGGCCAACCAGCCGATCGTGGCCGGCCTGCGCCGGATCGCGGCCCGGCACGGCGACGGGGTCACACCGGCGCAGGTGGCGCTGGCCTGGGTGCTGGCGCAGGGCAGGCACGTGGTGCCGGTGCCGGGGACCAAGCAGGAACGCTGGGTGACCGAGAACGCGGGGGCGGCACGGCTGCGGCTGACCGAGCGGGATCTGGCGGAGGTGCGTGCGCTGCCGGCGGCGCAGGGGTCGTGGGAGTGACGCGCGCGCGATTGCCGGGTTCGGGATTCGGCGATCGGGAACTTGGAGGGCGCGTGCGGTGTATGACAAGGAGAACCCGCCGCGTCGAAGGGACCATGTCGACCATGATCGTGCAACGTCGATCCGTGACGGCCGTGTTGGCCACCGCCCTGCTGCTGACGGCGGGCTGCTCCTCCGACGACGGGGACCCGTCGGGCGCGGACGCGAGCGCCTCCCCGAGCAGTACGGCGGCCCAGTCGTCGCCCTCGGGCTCGGCGGCCGCCGAGGAGGCGCCGCCCGCGAAGGGCTCCGTAAAGGTGGTCCGTACCGTCACCACGGGGCTCGAGAGCCCTTGGGGTCTGGCTCCGCTGCCGGGCGGTGGTCTGCTGGTCTCCTCCCGTGACGAGGCCACGGTCACGCGGGTCGACGAGAAGACGGGCAAGAAGACGGAGCTGGGCGAGGTGCCCGGGGTGGCTCCGTCCGGCGAGGGCGGCCTCCTCGGCATCGCCCTCTCCCCCGACTACGCATCGGACCGGATGATCTACGCGTACTTCACCTCGGCCTCCGACAACCGCATCGTCCGCATGCGGTACGACGAGAAGAGGCCGTCCGGTGAGCAGCTGGGCGCGCCGGACACGGTGTTCCGGGGCATCCCCAAGGGGGTCGTCCACAACGGCGGCCGGATCGCCTTCGGCCCCGACAAGATGCTCTACGCGGGCACGGGCGAGAGCGGTGACACCGGGCTGTCCCAGGACAAGGAGTCCCTCGGCGGCAAGATCCTGCGTATGACACCGGACGGCGACCCGGCGCCCGGCAACCCCTTCCCCGACTCCGTGGTGTACTCGTACGGCCACCGGAACGTGCAGGGGCTGGCCTGGGACGACGAGCAGCGGCTGTTCGCCGCGGAGTTCGGCCAGGACACCTGGGACGAGCTGAACGCGATCAAGCCGGGCGACAACTACGGCTGGCCGGAGGCGGAGGGCGAGTCCGGCGGCTCGGAGTTCCACGACCCGCTCGCCCAGTGGAGCACCGACGAGGCCTCCCCCAGCGGCATCGCCCACGCCGAGGGTTCCATCTGGATGGCGGGCCTGCAGGGCGAGCGGCTGTGGCGCGTCCCGCTCAAGGGCACGGAGGCCGCGGCCGATCCGCAGGCGTTCCTGGCGGGCGAGTACGGGCGGCTGCGCACGGTGGTACCGGCGGGCGGCGACAAGCTGTGGCTCATGACCAGCAACACGGACGGCCGGGGCGACGCGAAGGAGGGCGACGACCGGATCCTGGAGCTGCGGGTGACGTAGCCGGCGCCGTCACTCCTCCGCCGCCTCCGTGGGGCGCGGCAGGTGGACGACGACCTTGCCCGAGGTGAGGTCTATCGGGCCGTGGCCGGGGTCGCCGTCGCCGACGTCCTCGCGGGTCAGTTCCAGACGGTTCTGCTCGTCGCGGGTGTGCTTGCGGCCGGGGGAGAAGAGTTCCTCGAATGCGTTGAACACGGAGCCTCCGTCGGTCGGCGTCCCTTACAGCGTAAGCCTCACTCCGCGGAGCGGGACGTGAGCCGTCCGGCCGGGAACAGCGCCAGCCGGTGGGCCACCGCCGCCGCCTCGCCGCGGCCGGAGACGCCGAGCTTGGCCAGGATGTTGGAGACGTGGACGCTGGCCGTCTTCGGGGAGATGAAGAGTTCCTCCGCTATCTGGCGGTTCGTGCGGCCGTCGGAGACCAGGCGCAGCACGTCGCGTTCCCGGCTGGTGAGGCCCAGGGCCTCGGCCGGGTCGGCGGGGGCGCCGGGGGTGCGGCCGAGGGGGGTGCGGCCGAGGGGAAGGCGGGCTCGCTGGGCGAGCAGGCCGACCGCCTCGGCCAGCGGGCGGGCGCCGAGGTGGTCGGCGACGGTGCGGGCCAGGCGGAGCAGTTCCGTGGCGCGGGCGCGCTCGTCCTCGCCGCCGGTCTCCAGCAGGGTGCCGGCCAGCCGGTGCCGGACGCGGGCGAGTTCGTAGGGCCGCTCCAGGCACTCGAAGGCGGTGACCGCCTCCGACCAGGTCTCCGGGGTGTCGCGGCCCTCGGCCCGGTGGAGTTCGGCGCGGACCCACTTCTCGTGGGCGAGCCAGACCGGGGCGCCCGTGGTGAGGGATTTGGCGGTCCTGGCGAGGCGTTCGAGGCTCTCGGCGCGGCCCTCCTCGGCGGCCGGCAGCGCGCGGGCGTCGGCCTCGGCCTCGGCCGCGAACAGCAGCAGGGGCCAGCCGTAGCGCTGGGTGCCGGGTGGGAAGCCGTCGTCCAGGGCCCGGCCGAGTTCGGCGCGGGCGTCGAGGATGCGGCCCTCGGCGGCGGCGAGGGCGACCGTGAGGGCGGCCAGCGGCAGCCGGTACTGCGGCATGGTGTCGTGGGTGCCGTAGGCGGCGCGGGCCTCGGCGATCCGGGCGGCGGCCTCGGCCGTGTCGCCTCGGGCGAGGGCCACGGTGGCCCGCTTGAGGGCGGCTCCGGCGCGTGGTGCGGCGCTGCGGCCCGGGGCGCCGGACAGCACCGCGGCCTCGACCGCCTCGTCCCAGCGGCCCAGCGAGATGGACGACTCGGCGAGATTGCCCCACACGAAGGCCTCGGACTCCAGCAGGCCCATGCGCCGGGTGAGTTCCACGCCTTCGCGCAGGATGCCGAGCGCCTCCTCGGAGCGGCCGACGCTCTCCAGTACGGAGGGCAGGTTGACGTGGCTCCGGGCCACCACGGGGGCCCGCCCCTGCGCCACCACCAGGTCTCTCACCTGGTACATCTCCGCGAGCCCTGCCTCGATGTGCCCCGCGTCGACCATCAGGCCGCCGAGCGTGAGCCGGGCGTTGAGCTCGATGTCGTCGGCGCCGACCATGCGCGCGTACTCGACGGCCCGCTCGGCGGCGGTCACCGCGTCGGGGCCGGGGTTGTGGAGCATCGACCAGTTGGCGGCCATGGACAGCACCTCGGCGTGCACCTCGGAGGGCGGCAGGCCGCGGACCAGCTCCTGGGCGATGCCGAGCTCCCGCCAGCCGTCGCCGCGGCCCTGCGCCTGGACCAGCAGCGAACGCTGCGTCCAGAACCAGGCGGCGCGCTGCGGGTCCCGGCCGCTCGCGTTCGCCCCGGCGCCCGCCTCCTGCTCGTCCTCCAGCAGGCGCAGCGCCCGCTTGGTGATCTTCATGGCGCGCTCGCGCTCCCCGCTCAGCCGCCCGGCGACGGCGGCCTCGGCCATCAGGTCCAGGTAGCGCAGGGGCTTGGTGGCGGGGTCGCAGCCGCAGGGAGGGTAGACCTCGGTGTAGTCGACGGGGCGCAGGGTGGCGCGTACGTCGTCGGGGGCTGCGTCCCACAGCTCCATCGCGCGCTCCAGCAGCCGGAGCTGCTCGGAGTAGGCGTGGCGGCGGCGGGCCTCGACCGAGGCGTCCAGTACGGCGGGCAGGGCCTTGGCGGGGTCGTGGGCGCGATACCAGTAGCTGGCCAGGCGCATCACCCGCTCGGTGGCGGGCACCAGCGTCGGATCGGCGTCGAGGGCTTCGGCGTAGCGGCGGTTGAGGCGGGAGCGCTCGCCGGGGAGCAGGTCGTCGCCGACGGCCTCGCGGACCAGGGAGTGGCGGAAGCGGTAGCCGTCGCCGTCGGGCGCGGGGAGCAGGATGTTGGCGTTCACGGCGGCCCGCAGTGCCTCGATGAGGTCGTCCTCGGCGAGCCGGGCGACGGCGGCGAGCAGCCGGTACTCGACGGTGGAGCCGCCCTCGGCGACGATCCGGGCGACCCGCTGGGCGCTCTCGGGGAGGGCTTCGACGCGGACCAGCAGCAGGTCGCGCAGGGAGTCGGTGAGGCCGGTGCGGCAGCCCTCGTGGGCGGCGACGGCGAGTTCCTCGACGAAGAAGGCGTTGCCGTCGGAGCGTTCGAAGATCTCGTCGACCCGGAGCGGGTCGGGTTCGTGGGCGAGGATGCCGGCGATCTGGCAGCCCACCTCGTCCCGGGTGAAACGGCCGAGTTCGAGGCGGCGGACGGTGCGCAGCCGGTCGAGTTCGGCGAGCAGGGGGCGATGGGGGTGCCCCCACGCCGTTCAGGCAGTGGGGGAGGGTGGCGGCGGTGGATGTCGTCGGAGCGGTAGGTGGCGAGGACGACGAGGCGGCCGGTGCGCAGGGTGCGGACGAGGTAGGCGATCAGGTGGCGGGTGGAGGCGTCGGCCCAGTGCAGGTCCTCCAGGACGAGGACGACGGTGTGCCGGACGGCGACGCGTTCCAGCAGGCGGGCGGTGAGTTCGAAGAGGCGGGCCATGCCCTCCTCGTCGTGCCGGCCGCCGCCGGCTCCCGGGGTGCTCTCGCCCAGTTCGGGCAGCAGCCGGG
Source organism: Streptomyces sp. NPDC056296 (assembly GCF_042268605.1). Classification (NCBI taxonomy): domain Bacteria; kingdom Bacillati; phylum Actinomycetota; class Actinomycetes; order Kitasatosporales; family Streptomycetaceae; genus Streptomyces; species Streptomyces sp. NPDC056296. Next base: position 104,198 of record NZ_JBHJRX010000002.1, read on the forward strand.
CGAGTTCCTCCTCCTGTCCGGCGGCGGCTGCCGCCAGTTCCGCGGGCAGTTGGCGGCGCAGCGCGCGCAGCGCGGTGGAGAACGGCGCGAAGGGCAGACCGTCGGCGCCTATCTCGACGCAGCCGCCCAGCGCGACGACGGCGTCCTGCCCGCGTGCGGCGGTGGCGAACTCCTCGACGAGGCGGGTCTTGCCGACCCCTGCCTCGCCGCCGAGCAGCAGTGCCTGCGGCTCGGCGGCGTCGGCGCGCACGAGCGCGTCCTGCAACGTGTCCAGTTCGCCGGCACGGCCGACGAACACGGGACTGACGGACCTGGTCTCCACGGAAGCGAGCATCGCACGCGGGTGTGACAGCGGGGCAGCGGTTTTCGGCAGGTGGACGGCGGACGGTACGACGACGGGGAGGACGGCCGTACGGCCGTCCTCCCCGGTCCCCCCGCTCACCCCGTTCACGCGGCCCGGGTGAACCGGTGCCGGCGGAACCGGAAGCTATGGCTCTCGGCCTCGGCGGTGCCCTTGGCCGCGTCCCGGCGGGCGGCGCGACGGGCGCGGACGGCCTCGCGGGCCAGCCGGGCCTGGTCGGCGCGGCGGATCAGTTCGGCGGAACGGGTCTGCTGGATCTCGTACTCGAACATGGTGTCCCTCGTGTCCCTCGGTGAGAGCCGGTCTCGGCTTCGGTTTCGGCTTCGCTTGCTTGCGATGCCTCAACCTTCGTCTCCCAGGGGGGTGCGCCACATCGGGTAAGTTCCGCATCTTCGGCGGGGGGTGGGGCCTTAGACATGCGTGAGGGGACTTAGGGCGTGCGCAGGGGGCGCACTGATTCCCTAAGACCCCTCAGAGGGCTTGGTCAGCCGGTGGACGGCAGCCCGAGCAGGACGTCCGTGTACTTCAGGACGGCGAGGAGCAGGCCGATGACGCCGAGGGCGACGCCCGCCCAGGCGACCGACTTGATCCACGGGGCCTGCGGGCGGCCGGGCGCGCCGAACGCGGGGCGGGCCAGCACCACGACGCCGACGATCAGCGCGACCAGGGCGAACAGTCCGCCCCACAGCGCGGTGGCGTGCCAGGCGTTGCCGTAGCCCTTCTCGATCAGCATGCCGACGTCGGAGGACGAGGACGTCTCCAGCTGGCCGATCAGCGACTCGCGGGCGGAGGCCACGGTGCCGACCCAGCTCCCCGTCAGCGAGACGATGCCGAGCCCGGCCGAGACGACGGCCCCCGCGCCCTGGCCGACGCCGGTGGGGCCCTCGTTCCCGGTGGTGGCGGAGTCGGCGTGGTCCGCCGCTTCGGCGTCTGTCGTGGCGCCGTCCGTCGTGGCGTCGTCCGTCGTGGCGTCCGCTCCGTCCGGGGTCTCGGCCTCGGCGGTCTCGGGAGCCTCCGTCGCCTCGTCCGTCTTGTGCAGGTCGGTCTTCACGCCGGTCTCGTCCACTGTCTTCGTTCCCATGTCTCGCACCGTACGGACGCTGTCTGAGAGGTCCCTTAATGATCCGTTTGAGCGGCACACGCGCGTGCCTCACGTGCCGCACGCCACTCGGGCGCGAGCACCGCCCACACCTCGATGTCCTGGCGGACGCCCCGGTAGTGGGAGCTTTGGCGCAGCACCCCCTCACGCATCATGCCGAGTCGCCGGGCGGCGTTGACACTCGGGGTGTTGGCGGACGACGCGTGCCACTCCACGCGGTGCATGCCGCGCTCGTCGAAAGCCCAGTCGATCAGGACCCGCGCGCCGCGTGTGACGAGGCCGCGCCCCGTGCCGGCGGGCTCCAGCCAGCAGCCGATCTCGCAGACGCCGGTGGCCGCGTCGAAGACCCGGAAGAGCAGGCCGCCGACGAGTTTGCCGTCCAGCCACAGCCCGTGCAGGAAGCCGCTGTCGGCGGCGCGCCGGTCGGCGTAGGACTGGATCAGCTGCCGCGCGGAGTCGGCGTCGGTGGCCTTCGTCCCGAAGGGGATGTGCTGTGTGATGAACTCCCTGCCCCGGTCCAGGTGGGCCAGGAACTCCTCGGCGTGCCAGGTCTCCAGGGGGCGCAGTTCGGCTCCGTCGTCACCCAGTGATATCGCGTACATCCCGCTGCCGCTCCTCCTCCGCAAGGACGCCCGCCACCTCGGCGTCCGTCGCCGCGGCCAGCCTCTCATGGGCGACGCGGCACTCGGGCGGCTCGATGCTGATGCGCGGCAGGAGCTTGTCCAGCCGGCGCGGCAGCCACCAGTTGGCGCTGCCGAGCATGTGCATCAGGGCGGGCACCAGGAGGGTGCGCAGGACGAAGGCGTCCAGGGCGACGGCGGCGGCGAGCGCGATGCCGAACATGGCGATCACGCGGTCACCGCTGAGGACGAAGGCGAGGAAGACCGAGATCATGATGACCGCGGCGGAGTTGATCACCCGGCTGGTCTCGGCGAGGCCGACCCGCACGGCTCGGCGGTTGTCGCCGGTCTCCAGCCACTCCTCGTACATCCGGCTGACCAGGAAGACCTGGTAGTCCATGGAGAGCCCGAAGAGGACCGACACCATGATCACCGGCAGGAAGGGTTCGATCGGGCCGGCGCTGCCGAGGCCGAGCAGTTCGCTCCCCCAGCCCCATTGGAAGATCGCCACGACGACGCCGAAGGAGGCTGCGACGGCGGCGACGTTCATCGCGGCCGCCTTGAGGGGGATGCCGACGGAGCGGAAGGCCAGCAGGAGCAGCAGGCAGCCCAGGCTGATGACGACGCCGACGAAGAGGGGCAGCTTGCCGACGATGACGTCGGCGAAGTCGTCGTAGCCGGCCGTGACGCCGCCGACGTGCACGTCGAGCGCGGTGCCGGCCTCGGCAGGCGGGAGCACCTCGGAGCGCAGCCGTTCGACGAGGTCGCTGGTCGTCCGGGACTGCGGGGCGGACTCGGGTACGACGACGAGGTACGCGGTGTCGCCGGCCGAGTTGTACGTCACCGGGGTCACCGAGGAGACGCCCTCGGTGGTGCGCAGGGAGGCGTCCAGGTTGTCCAGGGCGAGCCGGTCCTCGGCGCCGCCGACCTCGGTGACCAGGGTGAGGGGGCCGTTCACGCCGGGGCCGAAGCCGTCGGCGAGGAGGTCGTAGGCCTGGCGGGTGGTGCTGCCCTTGGGGTCGTTGCCCTGGTCGGAGGTGCCGAGGCGCAGTCCGAGGGTGGGCAGCGCGAGGACGGTGATGACGACGAGGGCGACGGCGCCCAGCAGCTTGGGGTGGCGCTCCACGAACGCCGACCAGCGGGCGGCGAACCCGGTGGGCAGCTCGGGTTCGGGCCCGTGCTCCGCGAGCCGGCGCCGCTCGCGCCGGCTCAGGGCGCGCGGACCGATGTACGACAGCAGCGCGGGCAGCAGCGTCACGGACGCCGCCACGGTGAGGACGACGGTCAGCGAGGCGGCGATGGCCACGCCGTTGAGGAAGCTCAGCCGGAGGATCAGCATGCCCAGCAGGGCGATGCAAACGGTGGCACCCGCGAAGACGACCGCGCGTCCCGTGGTCGCGACGGCGTTCTCGGCGGCCTCGGCGACGGTGAGTCCCCGTTTCAGGCCGCGCCGGTGTCTGGTGACGATGAACAGCGCGTAGTCGATGCCGACGCCGAGTCCGATGAGGGTGCCCAGCATGGGCGCGAAGTCGGCGACGGTCATGGCGTGGCCGAGCAGGGTGATACCGGCGTAGGCGGTGCCGACGGAGACCAGCGCGGTGGCGATGGGCAGTACGGCGGCGGCGAGGGAGCCGAAGGCGAGGAAGAGGACGACCGCGGCCACGGCCACGCCGAGGACCTCGGCGAGATGACCGTCCGGCGCCTCGGTGAGCGCGACGGCGCCGCCGCCCAGTTCGACCTGGAGCCCGTCGGTCGCGGCCGCCTCGGCGGTGTCGACCACGGCCCGCGCCTCGGCCGCGTCGATGTCCTGGGAGGCGTCCTCGAAGGTGACCGAGGCGTACGCGGTATGGGCGTTCTCGCTGATCATGGGCGAGTCGGGGTCGTCGTACGGGTTGGTCACCGAGGCCACCCCGGGCAGGTCCGCGATGCGGTCCAGGGTGCGGGTCATGGTCTGTTCGACGTCGGTGGCGCGGACGGTGTCGGTCGTCGTGTGCCAGACGATCGTGTCGCCGTCGCCGCCGAGGTCGGGGAAGCCGGAGGCGAGCAGCTGGGAGGCACGGTCGGAGTCGGTGCCGGGGACTCCGTAGTCGTTGGAGTACGCGGAGCCGGTGACCACGGCGGCCGTGGCGACCCCGCCGAAGGCGAGGAGCCAGAGCAGGACGGCGACGAGGCGGCGTTGGACACACCAGCGTGCGAGGGCTGCCACGAACGTGCTCCCAGGGGTGTCTGATTGTGGATCTTTGTCCGGGAACAGTTGTTCATGAACTGAACGGCCCGCAAAGAACGCATGAGTAATGCGGAGCCACTCTTTCAGTCAGAATTGATCGTTTGCGGATTTAGTGGGCTTATTCACAGAGGCGAAGACGATACGCAGGACGATCGGATGAACGTGTTGTTCCCTATGGGTGATTCGTAGCCGAACGCCTGAGGGGTTGCACCCGACCGGGTGCAACCCCTCAGAACATGCGATGCCGGGTGGCTCAGCCCTCGCTGACGCCCAGCTTCTCCAGGATCAGCTCCTTGACACGGGCCGCGTCCGCCTGGCCCCGGGTCGCCTTCATGACCGCGCCGACCAGAGCGCCGACCGCGGCCACCTTGCCGCCGCGGATCTTGTCCACGACGCCCTGGTTGCCGGCGATGGCCTCGTCGACGGCGGTGGTGAGCGCGCCCTCGTCGGAGACGACCTTCAGGCCGCGCTTGTCGACGACCTCGTCCGGCGTGCCCTCACCGGCGAGGACGCCCAGGATGACCTGGCGGGCCAGCTTGTCGTTCAGGTCGCCCTTCGTGACCAGCTCGGCGACCCGCGCGACCTGCTCCGGCGTGATCGCCAGCTCGTCGAGCGCCTGGCCCGACTCGTTGGCGCTGCGGGCCAGCTCGCCCATCCACCACTTGCGGGCGGAGGCCGCGTCGGCACCGGCGTCGATCGTGGCGACGATCGGGTCCAGCGCGCCGGCGTTGAGGATCGACTGCATGTCGTTGCCGGAGATCCCCCACTCCTCGCGGAGCCGGTTGCGGCGCACCAGCGGCAGCTCGGGCAGGCTGGAACGGATCTCCTCGACCCACTCGCGTGAGGGGGCGACCGGCACCAGGTCGGGCTCCGGGAAGTACCGGTAGTCCTCGGCCTCCTCCTTCACCCGGCCCGAGGTCGTGGACCCCGTGTCCTCGTGGAAGTGGCGGGTCTCCTGGATGATCGTGCCGCCGTCGTTCAGCACGGCGGCGTGCCGCTGGATCTCGAAGCGGGCGGCGCGCTCCACGGAGCGCAGCGAGTTGACGTTCTTGGTCTCGCTGCGGGTGCCGAACTTCTCCCGGCCGTGCGGGCGCAGCGACAGGTTCACGTCGCAGCGCATCTGGCCCATCTCCATGCGGGCCTCGGACACGCCGAGGGCACGGATGAGTTCGCGCAGTTCACGGACGTAGGCTCGCGCGACCTCGGGGGCCCGCTCGCCCGCTCCCTCGATCGGCTTGGTGACGATCTCGATGAGCGGGATGCCCGCGCGGTTGTAGTCGAGGAGGGAGTGCGAGGCACCGTGGATACGGCCCGTCGCGCCACCGACGTGCAGCGACTTGCCGGTGTCCTCCTCCATGTGGGCGCGCTCGATCTCCACGCGGAAGGTCTCGCCGTCCTCCAGCTGCACGTCGAGGTAGCCGTTGAAGGCGATCGGCTCGTCGTACTGGGAGGTCTGGAAGTTCTTCGGCATGTCCGGATAGAAGTAGTTCTTCCGGGCGAAGCGGCACCACTCGGCGATCTCGCAGTTCAGTGCGAGACCGATCCGGATCGCCGACTCGACGCCGGTCGCGTTGACGACCGGGAGCGCGCCGGGCATGCCGAGGCAGACGGGGCAGGTCTGGGTGTTGGGGTCAGCGCCCAGTGCGGTCGAACAGCCGCAGAACATCTTGGTGTGGGTGCCGAGTTCGACATGGACCTCAAGGCCCATGACGGGGTCGTACGACGCCAGCGCGTCCTCGTACGACACCAGGTCGGTCGTGGTGGTCACGGTGAAACTTCCCTCTCAGCCCAGCAGGACGTCGTCGTCGCCCAGACGCTTCAGCTCGCGGTACAGGATGGCGAGGTTGGTGACGACCGCTGCGCCGGTCACGACGGCGTCGAGCAGCCGCAGCGTGTCGCTCTCGCCCCGGGCCTTCTTGATCTGCTTGTACACCCCGACGGCGCCGAACGCCGACGTGGCCATCGAGACGTACAGGCCGGACTTGGAGCTCTTGAAGCCCTTGGCCTTGGTCAGTGCGCTCACAGCGACGGTGCCTCCTCGATCAGCGGGTGGCCCCACCTTTCCACGAAGGCGGCCTCCACGGCCGCGCCGACCTTGTACAGCCGGTCGTCCTTCATGGCGGGGGCGATGATCTGCAGACCCACCGGCAGGTTGTCCTCGGGGGCGAGGCCGCAGGGCAGCGACATGGCCGCGTTGCCCGCCAGGTTGGTGGGGATGGTGCACAGGTCGGCCAGGTACATCGCCATCGGGTCGTCGGCACGCTCGCCGATCGCGAAGGCGGTGGTCGGGGTCGTCGGGGAGACGATCACGTCGACCTGCTCGAAGGCCTTCTCGAAGTCCCGCGTGATGAGGGTGCGGACCTTCTGGGCGCTGCCGTAGTACGCGTCGTAGTAGCCGGAGCTGAGGGCGTACGTGCCGAGCATGATGCGGCGCTTGACCTCGGGGCCGAAGCCGGCCTCGCGGGTCAGGGAGGTGACCTCCTCGGCGGAGTGCGTGCCGTCGTCGCCGACGCGCGCGCCGTAGCGCAGGCCGTCGAAGCGGGCGAGGTTGGAGGAGCACTCGGAGGGCGCGATCAGGTAGTACGCCGACAGCGCGAGGTCGAAGGACGGGCAGTCCAGCTCGACGATCTCCGCGCCCAGCTCCTTCAGCAGCTCGACGGACTCGTCGAAGCGCTGGATGACGCCGGCCTGGTAGCCCTCGCCGCGGAACTGCTTGACGACGCCGACGCGCATGCCGGCGACGCTGCCGTTGCGGGCGGCCTCGACGACCGCGGGGACCGGGGCGTCGATCGAGGTGGAGTCCATCGGGTCGTGCCCGGCGATCACCTCGTGCAGCAGGGCCGCGTCCAGGACCGTGCGGGCGCAGGGGCCGCCCTGGTCGAGGGAGGAGGAGAAGGCCACCATGCCGTAGCGGGAGACGCCGCCGTAGGTCGGCTTGACGCCGACGGTGCCGGTGACGGACGCGGGCTGGCGGATGGAGCCGCCGGTGTCGGTGCCGATGGCGAGCGGGGCCTGGAAGGCCGCGAGCGCGGCGGAGGACCCGCCGCCGGAGCCGCCGGGGATCTTGGTGAGGTCCCAGGGGTTGCCGGTCGGGCCGTACGCGCTGTTCTCCGTCGAGGACCCCATGGCGAACTCGTCCATGTTGGTCTTGCCGAGGATGACGACGTCGGCGGCCTTCAGACGCTGGGTGACGGTCGCGTCGTACGGCGGGATCCAGCCTTCGAGGATCTTCGAGCCGACGGTGGTGGGGATGCCCTCGGTGGTGAAGATGTCCTTGAGTGCGAGCGGGACGCCGGCCAGCGGGCCGAGCTTCTCGCCGCGCTCGCGCTTGGCGTCCACGGCGCGGGCCTGGGCCAGGGCGCCCTCGCGGTCGACGTGCAGGAAGGCGTGCACCTTCTCGTCGACGGCCTCGATGCGGGCCAGGTGGGCCTCGGTGACCTCGACGGCCGTCAGCTCGCCGGAGGCGATCTTCGCGGCGATCTCGGCCGCGGTGAGCTTGATGATGTCGCTCATGGCGGTTACTCCTCCCCCAGGATCTGCGGCACCTTGAAACGCTGCTGCTCCTGGGCCGGGGCGCCGGAGAGCGCCTGCTCGGGCGTGAGCGACGGACGGACCTCGTCCGGCCGCATGACGTTCGTCAGCGGGAGCGGGTGCGAGGTCGGCGGTACGTCTTGGTCGGCGACCTCGCTGACGCGGGCGACCGCGCCGATGATGTCGTCCAGCTGTCCCGCGAAGTGCTCGAGCTCTTCGGGCTTCAGCTCCAGACGCGCCAGCCGGGCGAGGTGGGCGACCTCCTCGCGCGTGATGCCAGGCATGCAGCGTTCCTCTGGGGTGAGTGTGTGTGGTGTGGGCAAATCGGCTTGGGCAAGTCGGTTCGGGCCAATCCTATGGGGCCGGGCCCCGTGGCCGTTAAACGGTTTCCCCCGGGGCCGGCTCGCGGCACCGCGCCGTCCCGCTCGCGGCACCGCGCGGTCCGGGGCGGTGCCGCGCGGGGAGGCGACGACAGGGTCGTGCTCAGACCGCGAAGAGCAGACCGGCACTGATCAGGATGACGACCGCGGTGGCGAAGTGGATGCCGAAGGCCACGGCCTTCGCACCGCCGTGGCGCAGCACTATGAGCATGTCGCCGAGCGGTACGACGGCCACGCAGAGCATGAACCAGGCCTCGGCGCGGGCGCCCGCGAAGGCCAGCAGGGCCAGGCCCACCAGACCGAACGTCCCGTCCCTCAGGCCCTTGATCGTCAGGTAGGCGCCTGCATCACCGGAGGGGTCGGCCGGGACCCCGTAGCCGGTGGCGGCGGGGCCGGGCTGGAACAGGAAGCGGTAACCGAGGAACACGCAGAACAGGTTGAGCACGACGGCCAGGGTGTACGCGGTGACGGTCACGATCTCTCCTCGCTAGCGCTGCTAGGAACAATGGCGACGCTAGCAGAGCGCCGACAGGATGGCTAGCGTTGCTAGAATCGCGGTCATGACGATCCAGACGCGCCGGGAGCGCGAACGAGCGGAGCGCGAGCGGCTGATCGTGACGGCCGCGCGGGACCTGGCCGAGGCGGAGGGCTGGGACGCGGTCACCACCCGCCGGCTGGCCGCCGAGATCGAGTACAGCCAGCCGGTCCTGTACAGCCACTTCAAGGGCAAGGACGCGATCATGGCGGCGGTCGCGGTGCGGGGCTGCGAGGAGTTCACGGACGAACTGCGGGCGGCGACCGCGGTGGCCGAGGGGGCGCGCGAGACGCTGGCGGCGGTCGGGAGGGCGTACACCGCCTTCGGCCGACGGCGGCCCGCGCTCTACGACGCGATGTTCACGCACCGGGTGGACCTGCCGTTCGCCACGCCCGAGGCTCCGGCGGCCCTCCAGGAGGCGTTCGCCGAGCTGCTGAGGGCCGTCGAGCCCTTCGCCGCCGAGGACGAGGACCCGGCGCTGCTCACGGAGACGTTCTGGGCGGGCCTGCACGGGCTGGTGACCCTGATGCGCAGCGGCCGGCTACCGGAGCAGGCGCACGACCAGCGGCTCGCCCTGCTGATCGGACGCTTCGCGCCGCGGGACAGCGTGCGCTGAGCGGTACGGCCGGGAGCGGTACGGGGGAGTGGCACGGCCGGGAGCGGTACGGCTCAGGAACAGCACGGCCCGGAGCAGCACGGCTCAGGAACAGCACGCCCGGGAGCGACACGGCCGGGAGCAGCACGGCTCGGGCGCAACACGCCCGGAAGCGACACGGCCGGGTGCAGCACGGCTCGGGCGCAACACGCCCGGAAGCGACACGGCCGGGTGCAGCACGGCTCGGGCGCAACACGCCCGGAAGCAGCACGCCCGGGTGCAGCACGGCTCGGGAGCAGCACGCCCGGGAGCAGCACGCCCGGGTGCAGCACGGCTCGGGAGCAGCACGCCCGGGAGCAGCACGGCTCGGGAGCAGCATGCCCGGGAGCGGTACGGCTCCGGACTCGGGAGCGGTACGGCCGGGAAGCGGCTCCGCATCGCCTCCGCCGGGCAGTCGACGGCGGGTGCCTCCTACGGGGCAGGCGTGCCCGTCGCGTCTGCCGCACGGCGGTCAGGTCACTCGTCGGTCGCCACCGCGGGCAGTGCGGCGGCGGCCCGCACCCAGCCCCGGGATCCCCGGGCGAGCAGCCAGGCGGTGGTCTCCTCGGGCGGCATCGCGGCCGCGACCAGCCAGCCCTGTACGGCGTCGCAGCCGAGGTCGCGCAACCGCTCCCAGGTCTCGTCGTCCTCCACGCCCTCGGCGACGACGAGCAGGCCGAGGGAGTGCGCGAGGTCGACGGTGCAGCGCACGATCTCGGCGTCCTCGGTGTCGACGGCGAGCCGGGCCACGAACGAACGGTCGATCTTGAGCTCGCTGACCGGGAGCCGGCGCAGGTGCACGAGGGAGGAGTAGCCGGTGCCGAAGTCGTCCAGGGACATCTTGACGCCGTGCCCGGTCAGCGCGTTGAGGGTGTCGGCGGCACGCTGCGGGTCCTCCAGGAGGACGTGTTCCGTGATCTCCAGTTGGAGCGCTCCCGCGGGGACACCGTGCCGGGCCAGCCGGGCGGCCACCGCGCCCGCGAAGCCGGGGGTGTGGACGTCGCGCGGGGAGACGTTGACCGCGACCGGCACGAACAGGCCCTGGGAGCGCCAGCGGGCGACCTGTCCGAGCGCCGTCTCCAGCACGTACTCGGTGAGGTGGGGCATCAGCCCGGAGGACTCGGCGATCGCTATGAACTCGTCCGGCGGTACCTTGCCGCGCTCGGGGTGCACCCAGCGGACCAGGGCCTCAAGGCCCGCGACCTGTCCGTCGAAGCGGACCTTGGGCTGGTAGTGCAGCTGCACCTCATGGGCGTCCAGGGCCCGGCGCAGATCGCCCAGCAGCCCGAGGCGGTCCGGGGTGTTGGAGTCCCGCTTGGACTCGTAGACCTCGACGCCCGTGCGGTCCCGCTTCGCCTGGTACATCGCCACGTCCGCGCGGCGCAGCAGTCCTTCGGCGTCCAGCGCGTGGTCGGGGAAGACGGCGACTCCGGCGCTGGCCTCCAGGACGAGGGTGAGCCCGTCGAGGTCCATCGGAGAGCTGAGCGCGGCGACCAGGGCACGGGCGATCCGGGTCGCCGACGTGGTGGAGTCGGCGACGGGCAGTAAGACGGCGAACTCGTCGCCACCGAGCCGCGCGGCCTCCGCCCCGCGCGGCAGGGCCTGCCGCAGCCGGTCGGCGGTCTGCAGCAGCAGCCGGTCGCCGGCGAGGTGACCGAGTGTGTCGTTGACCGACCGGAAACGGTCGAGGTCGATCAGCATCAGGGCGGCGCGGGCGCCGATGCGCTCGGCGTCGTCCAGCGCGGTCCAGGTCCGCTCAAGGAGCCACTGCCGGTTGGGCAGGCCGGTGAGCGGGTCGCGCAGCTGCTCCTCGGCCCGGGCGCGGGCGATCCACAGGGTGGAGTCGAGGGCGATCAGCGGGATGGAGAACAGCGGCAGCAGCAGCGGCTTGGCGACCGCGACCACGCAGACCAGCGGGGCGATGCCGAGCAGGGCGACGGCGACCAGGCCCTGTCTGACCAGGGCGGTGCGGGCGACGGTGGGCAGGCCGACGCGCGGTGTCTGCAGGTACCACAACAGGGCGCGGGTGACGGCGAGGTAGGCGACCGCGACGAGCACCACCTTGGGCGCCGCGTACACCCCCCAGGTGTTGGGGTCCCAGGGGTCCTCGACGGAGGGTACGGAGCCGCAGACGCCCAGCAGCCCGGCGCCCGCGGCGATGCCGAGGATGTCCACCGCGCCGTGCAGGACGCCCTGCCGCCAGCGGCCCCGCCGGGCTATGCCGACCAGGACGACGACGGTGAGACTGACCATGCCGGCCGGAACCCAGCCGTACAGCAGCAGGACGGCGAGGGTGAGGGCGGCGCCGGATCCGGTGCCGCCCCACCAGCGGGAGCGGCCGAGCATGACCAGGTGCCCGACGACGATGCCGGTCAGCACGGCCAGGGACCAGCCGGCGGTGCCGGACGGGAAGAGGGCGTGGCCGTCGGTGAACGCCCGGTAGAAGCCGGCGCCCAGGACGAAGGCGGCGGCCGCGACGACCCCCGAGGGCAACGCCGGCCAGTGCAGGTGCCGTTCGCCGTCGGTCTCGGTGTCGGACAGGACGGAGGCATGGTGGTTGCCCGGCGGCGCGGAGCCGCGGGCGGCCGCCGCGGGATGCGGTGCGCCACCACCGCGCTGCCCGAGCCACCGGCTCACGTGCCACGCGCCCACCATGCGACGCAGGCTCAGCCGTGAGCCCGCGGCGGCGCTCTCGGTCGGTTCCATTCCCGTCCCTCTCACGGCCGGCGGTGCCCACGCCACGCGGCCCGACGCCCGACATCCATCAACGGCTCCGCGTTGGAGAACCCTTCCCCCTGCCCCTCGGGGGCAGGGGGATGCCCCGACCGCAGCTGGGCACGGCAGGCGCACACCTCAACAGTAGGCCGCGGAAGGCTTCCAGGGGCACCGGTCGTCGACGGTTGCCCGAATGCGACCCGGCCACCCGTATGCATCTGGTATGCGCCGATCGGGTGGCCTTCAACCGCTATTCCTCAGCCGAAAGTGCGACGTCGGCCGCCGCTTCGGGTCCTTGTTCGAGCAGGACGGTGAAACCGTCCTCGTTCAGAACCGGCACCTTCAGTTGCATCGCCTTGTCGTGCTTCGACCCGGGGTTGTCACCGACCACGACGAAGGACGTCTTCTTGGAGACCGATCCGGTCACTTTGGCGCCCCTGCTCTGGAGGGCGTCCTTGGCCCCGTCCCGGGTGAAGTTCTCCAGGGTGCCGGTGACGACGACGGTGAGCCCCTCCAGTGGGCGCGGCCCCTCGTCCTCCCCCGTCGACCGGTCCTCCAGCGGGACTCCGGCCGCCTTCCACTTGCGGACGATCTCCCGGTGCCACTCCTCGGCGAACCACTCCTTGACGGCGGTGGCGATGGTGCCGCCCACGCCGTCCGTGTTCGCCAACTCCTCCTCGGTGGCCTGCTCGATGCGGTCGATGGAGCGGAACTCCCGGGCGAGGGCCTGGGCGGCGACGGGTCCCACATACCGGATGGAGAGCCCGTTGAGGAAGCGGGCGAGCGGGCGGGCCTTGGCCTCCTCGATGTGCTTCAGCAGCGCGAGGGTGTTCTTCTTCGGCTCGCCCTCCTTGTTGGCGAAGACCGTGACGATCTTCTCCTCGCCGGTCTTGGGGTCGCGCTTGGGCAGCCCGCTGTCCGGGTCGAGGACGTACGCCTTGATGGGCAGCAGCTTCTCGACGGTGAGGCCGAAGAGGTCGCCCTCGTCCACCAGCGGTGGCCGGGACGGCTCCAGCGGCCCGGTCAGCGCGGCCGCCACGACGCCGCCGAAGTGCTCGATGTCCAGGCACTCCCGGCCGGCAAGGTAGGAGACGCGCTCACGCAACTGGGCGGGGCACGTACGGGCGTTGGGGCAGCGCCGGTCGATGTCGCCCTCCTTCATCGCCTTCAGCGGCGTCCCGCACTCGGGGCACTCGGTCGGCATGACGAACTCGCGCTCGCTGCCGTCGCGCAGGTCGGCGACCGGCCCGAGGATCTCCGGGATGACGTCACCGGCCTTGCGCAGCACCACGGTGTCGCCGATGAGCACGCCCTTGGCCTTGACGACCTCCTGGTTGTGCAGCGTGGCGAACTCGACCTCGCTGCCTGCCACGGTGACCGGCTCGACCTGCGCGTACGGCGTGACGCGGCCGGTTCGGCCGACGCCCACCTTGATGTCGACGAGCTTGGTGTTGACCTCCTCCGGCGCGTACTTGTACGCGATGGCCCAGCGCGGCGCCCGGGCCGTGGAGCCGAGCCGTCCCTGGAGGCGGATCTCGTCGAGCTTGACGACGACACCGTCGATCTCGTGCGCGACGGAGTGCCGGTTCTCGCCGTAGTACGCGATGAAGTCCCGTACGCCGTCGAGTCCGTCGACCACCCTGTTGTGCGGGGAGGTGGGCAGGCCCCAGGTCTTCAGGAGGTCGTAGGCCTGGGAGAGGCGGGTCATGCCCTTGAAGCCCTCCAGGACGCCGATGCCGTGGACCACCATGTGCAGCGGCCGGGTGGCGGTGACGCGCGGGTCCTTCTGGCGCAGCGAACCGGCCGCCGCGTTGCGCGGGTTGGCGAAGGGCTTGTCCCCCGCCTCGTTCAACCGCTTGTTGAGCTCCTGGAACTTCTCCATCGGGAAGTAGACCTCGCCTCGGATCTCCACGAGGTCGGGGACCTTGTCCCCCTTGAGGCGCTCCGGGATGTCGGCGATGGTGCGGACGTTGGGCGTGATGTCCTCGCCGGTGCGGCCGTCGCCGCGGGTGGCCGCGCGGACGAGGCGGCCGCGCTCGTAGGTGAGGTTGACGGCGAGTCCGTCGACCTTCAGCTCGCACAGGAAGTGGTACTCCTGCTCGCCCAGCTCCTTGGCGATCCGCTCGGTCCACGCGGCGAGTTCGTCGTCGTTGAAGGTGTTGTCGAGGGAGAGCATCCGGGAACGGTGCTCCACGGCCGTGAACTCGGTCTCGTAGGAGCCGGCGACCTTCTGGGTCGGGGAGTCCGGGGTGCGCAGCTCCGGATACTCCTCCTCCAGCTCCTCCAGGGAACGCAGCAGCCGGTCGAAGTCCGCGTCGCTGACGACGGGGGCGTCCTTCACGTAGTACCGGAAGCGGTGCTCCTCGATCTGCTCAGCGAGCTGCACGTGCTTCTCGCGCGCCTCGGCGGGCACGCTCGTCGTCTCCGCTTGCTTGTCGCCGGCCACCGTGTGGTCCTCCCGTTACTCTGGGTTGTCCGCGAGGGATCTCGCCGCCCGGGCGCAGTGAGCGAGCGCCCGGCGGGCGTACCCGGGGGACGCGCCCGCGAGTCCGCACGTCGGCGTGACGGTGACCGCCTCCGCGAGAAGCCCCGGATGCAGCCCCAGCCTGCGCCACAGCGTCCTGACACCCATGACGCTACCGGCAGGGTCTGACAATGCGCCGTCCGTCCCCGGCACGACACCGGCGAACAGCCGGGTGCCGCCTTCGACCGCCTCGCCGATCGCCTCGTCGTCACGCTCGGTGAGAAGCGAGAAGTCGAAGGAGACGCCCGCGACGCCCGCCCGGCGCAACAGGGCGAACGGCACGTCCGGTGCGCAGGAGTGGACCACGACGGGGTCGTCGCCGTGCACCCCGGCGACGTCGCGCAGGGCGGCCTCCACGACCTGGCGGTCGACGGCCCGGTGGGTGCGGTAGCCGCTGGCGCTCCGTACCTGGCCGCGCAGTACGGCGGTGAGGGACGGCTCGTCGAGCTGGAGCGCGATCCGGGCGCCCGGCACGCGGCGCCGGACCTCGGCGAGGTGCAGGCGCAGACCCTCGGCGAGCGAGGCGGCGAGGTCGCGGGACGCGCCGGCGTCGGAGAGGACCGCCTCGCCGTTGCGCAGTTCCAGGGCGGCGGCCAGCGTCCAGGGGCCGACGGCCTGGACCTTCAGCGGCCCCTCGTAGCCCTGGGTGAACTCCTCCAGCGCGTCGAGGTCCTCCCCCAGCCAGGCCCGGGCCCGCTTGGTGTCCCGTCCCGGCCGGTCGCCGAGCCGCCAGCCGCTGGGCTCCACGCGCGCGTACAGCTCGACGAGCATCCCGGCGGTGCGGCCGATCATGTCGGCGCCGGGGCCGCGGGCGGGCAGCTCGGGGAGGAAGGGGAAGTCCTCGAAGGTGCCGGTGCTGGTCTTGGCGGCCTCGCGGGCGTCGGTTCCCGGGAGGGAGCCGACGCCTGTGGCGGTGCCGAGGCGGGGGTTGTCGTTCACGGGGGAAGCGTACGCAGGTCTCCGACGGTGGGGTGGGGGTGGTTGGCGGTCGGGGCGGGTCGGGATCTCGCCCCCGCCGCCCCTTCCCGTCCCGTCCCGTCCCCCGGGCTGCCGCCCCCGGCCCCCGCTTTCGGCCTGGACGGCCTCGTCCTCAAACGCCGGACGGGCTGAGCCGATCGGCCCGGCGTTCAGAAGCGAACTCAGCGTCCTGGGCGCACCGTCAGGTCGTTGACCTCCGCGTCCCTGGGCAGGTCCAGGGCCATCAGGATCGTCGTGGCCACCGACTCGGGGTCGATCCACTTGGCGGGGTCGTACTCCTTGCCCTCCTGCTGGTGGACCTTGGCCTGCATCGGGCTGGCGGTGCGGCCGGGGTAGACCGAGGTGACGCGGACGCCGTTCGCGTGCTCCTCCTGGCGTAGGGCGTCGGCCAGGGCCTTCAGACCGTGCTTGGAGGCGGCGTAGGCGGACCAGTCGGCGTGGGCGTTGAGACCGGAGCCGGAGTTGACGAAGAGCACGTGGCCCTGGGCGACGCGGAGCTGGGGCAGGAAGAGGCGGGTCAGCTCGGCGGGGGCGACGAGGTTGACGTTGAGCTGGTTGCGCCAGGCCTTGGGGGTGAGGTCGCCGACCGGGCCGAGATCGACCACCCCGGCGATGTGCAGCAGCGAGTCCACGCGGCCGGGCAGGGTCTGGTGCGAGAAGGCCCAGGAGAGCTTGTCCGGGTCCGCCAGGTCGCCGACCAGCGTCTTCGCACCGGGGAACGCGGCCGCCAGTTCCTTCGCCCGGCCCGCGTCACGCGCGTGCAGCACGACCTCGTCGCCGCGCTCGTGCAGGCGGCGGGTCACGGCCGCGCCGATGCCGGAGCCCGCTCCGGTGATCACATGTGTAGCCATGCCCCCCATGCTCGCATCACCGCGGGCTCATTCGACGCCCTTGCTCTCCTCCAGGTAGGCCAGCGCACCGACCGGCTCCTCGGCGAAGAACACCAGCTCGGTGAGGGGGCGGGGCAGGAAGCCCTCGTCCTCCATGCGGCGGAACTGCTCCTTGAGTCCGTCGTAGAAGCCCGCCGAGTTGAGCAGGACGACGGGCTTGTCGGTGTGCCCGTGCTTCTTCAGCTCCAGGATCTCGGTCGCCTCGTCCAGCGTGCCGGTACCGCCCACCATGATCACCACGGCGTCGGCCTTCTCCAGCAGCAGCCGCTTGCGCTCGGCGAGGTCCCGCGCGATCACCATCTCGTCGGCGCCCTCGCGCGCCTTGGCCGCCAGGAAATCGACCGAGACGCCGAGCAGCCGCCCGCCGGACTCCTGCACGCCGTCGGCGACCACCTTCATCAGGCCGACGTCGGAGCCGCCCCACACAAGGGTGTGGCCGCCCTTTCCGAGCAGCTCGGCGAACTCCTTCGCGGGGCGCGTGTAGCGCTCGTCGAGGTCGGCGGCGGAGAGGAAGACGCAGATGTTCATGGGGCAACGGTACGTTCGGCGCCCCACGGGGAAGAACCCGGCTTCCGGCCGCGCTGTCATCAGGAGAACCGTCAGGAGAGCCGACCACCGAGGAGGACGATCGTGACCAAGGGACTCGAAGGACTCGAAGGACTCAAGGGACACCGCATCACCGTCGAGCCGAGCGAGCGGCACGTGCGCGTCGTACAGGGCGGGCAGGTGCTCGCGGAGAGCGACAAGGCACTGGTGCTGCGGGAGACGGGCCTTCCGGAGCGGTACTACATCCCGCCCCAGGACGTACGCCTCGACCTGCTGACCCCGTCCGACACGCACACGCACTGCCCCTTCAAGGGCGACGCGTCCTACTGGTCGCTGCCGGACGCGGCGGACGTCGTCTGGGCATACCCGGACCCGAAGTCGGAGGTGGCGGAGATCAAGGACCACCTCTGCTTCTACGAAGTCGAGGTGTCCTGACCGCTTCGTGTCCTGAGCTTCGTGTCCTGAGCGGTGAATCGCGTGCCGTAGGGCACTCTGCACAGACATGGAGAAGAAGACCCTTTCGCGCGACGGCACGCGCATCGCCTACGAACGCACCGGCCAGGGGCCCGCGGTGGTCCTCGTCAGCGGCGCCATGTCGACGGGCGCCACGGTCGCGCCCCTGGCCGCGGAGCTGTCGGGGCGTCTCGACGTCACCGTGTACGACCGCCGGGGCCGCGGCGCCAGCGGTGACACGGAGCCCTACGCGGTGGAACGCGAGATCGAGGACCTCGCCGCGCTGATCGAGGCGGTGGGCGGCGAGGCGTCGCTGTACGGAATGTCGTCGGGCGGCGCGCTGGCGCTCCGGGCGGCGGCGAGCGGACTGCCGGTGCGCCGGGTGGCCGTGTACGAGGTGCCGTACGCCATGGACGACGCCGCCGCGCGGGCCGCCGCGGAGTACCGCGAGCGGCTGACCGAGGCGCTCGGGCAGGGGCGGCGCGGGGACGCGGTGGAGCTGTTCCTGCGGTTCACCGGTCTGGCCGAGGAGATGATCCAGGGCGCCCGCCAGTCCCCGATGTGGGCCGGCATGGAGTCGGTCGCGCCGAGTCTGGCGCACGACGACGCGGCGATGGGCGACAGCCGGGTGCCCCGCTCCGAGCTCGCCTCGGTCACCGCTCCCCTGCTGGCCCTGGCGGGCGGCGCGAGCGACGCGTGGTGGCACGAGGCCGCCCGTGCGATCGCCGAGGCGGCCCCCGGCGGCACGTACGGCACCGTGGAGCGCCAGACCCACATGGTGGAGCCGGGGGTACTGGCGCCGGTGCTGGCGGAGTTCTTCGCGGCGTGAGCGGAGCGGGGTCGCGCCGGTGCCCACGCCGGCATCGTCCCGCGGCTCAGACCACGCGGCGGCTCAGACCACGCCGGCCGTCGCGCGCGTGGTGGACGCGATGGTCGCCGAGCCCACCACGCGGGTGCCGTCGTACAGCACGATCGCCTGGCCGGGGGCGACGCCGCGCACCGGCTCCCGGAACGACACCTCCAGGGCGCCGTCGAGCACTTCGGCCCGTACCTCGGTCTCGCCGCCGTGGGCGCGGAGCTGGGCCGTGTAGGTGCCGGGTCCGGTCGGGGCGGCGCCGCACCAGCGGGGCTTGATCGCCCGCAGCGCGTAGACGTCGAGGGCGTCCGCGGGGCCGACGGTCACCGTGTTGGTCACCGGTGAGATGTCCAGGACGTAGCGGGGCTTGCCGTCGGGGGCGGGGGTGCCGATCCTGAGGCCCTTGCGCTGGCCGATGGTGTAGCCGTACGCGCCCTCGTGGGTGCCGAGGCGGTTGCCGGCCTCGTCGACGATGTCGCCCTCGGAGCGGCCGAGCCGGTCGGCCAGGAAGCCCTGGGTGTCGCCGTCGGCGATGAAGCAGATGTCGTGCGAGTCGGGCTTCTTGGCGACCGCCAGATTCCGGAGCTCGGCCTCCGCGCGGATCTCGTCCTTGGTGGTGAGCGTGTCGCCGAGCGGGAACATCGCGTGCGCGAGCTGGCGGTCGTCCAGCACGCCGAGGACGTAGCTCTGGTCCTTGGCCATGTCGGAGGCGCGGTGCAGCTCGCGGGTGCCGTCCTCCCGACGGACCACCTGGGCGTAGTGGCCGGTGCAGACGGCGTCGAAGCCGAGGGCCAGCGCCTTGTCGAGCAGCGCGGCGAACTTGATCTTCTCGTTGCAGCGCAGGCAGGGGTTCGGGGTGCGGCCGGCCTCGTACTCGGCGACGAAGTCCTCGACCACGTCCTCGCGGAAGCGGTCGGCGAGGTCCCACACGTAGAACGGGATGCCGATGACGTCCGCGGCGCGGCGGGCGTCGCGCGAGTCCTCGATGGTGCAACAGCCCCGCGCGCCCGTGCGGAAGGATTGCGGGTTCGCGGAGAGCGCGAGGTGGACGCCGGTCACGTCGTGCCCCGCCTCGGCCGCGCGGGCGGCGGCGACGGCGGAGTCGACTCCGCCCGACATGGCGGCGAGGACGCGGAGGGGACGGGTGCGCTGCGGGGTCTCAGTCATAACCCTTCCAGGGTAAGGGGAGGCGGGAACCGGAGCGCGCGAGTATGCGTTGAAGATCGCATGGGGGCGAAGCACGAATCCAGAAGCGCATCCACCGGCGGGTCCGACAACGGGCCGGTCGGCGGGTCCGGCGGTTCCAAGGACGCGGACCGGCGCATCGGCCGTCGGGCGCTGATCGTCGGCGGCACGGCGGCGGCCGTGGGCACGGCGGCGCTGGCCCGTGACGAGCTGGCCCGCCTGTGGTGGCGCGTGCCGGGAGTGGAGCGGCCCCGCGAGGCGGGCGCGGTCGACTACAGCGGCGCGCGGTGGGTGGCGGCGTCGGACGAGAACTGGCGGCGAGCCGACCGGCCCGACGACTTCGGCGTCGACATGGTGATCGTCCATGTCACGCAGGGCAGTTTCGCGAGCGCGGTCAGGGCGTTCCAGGACCCGGGGCACAAGGCGGCCACGCACTACATCGTCGGGCAGGACGGGCGCGTCACGCAGATGATCCGCGAGCTGGACGTGGCGTACCACGCGGGCAACCGCGACTACAACGAGCGCAGTGTCGGCATCGAGCACGAGGGCTTCGTGGACCGCCCGCAGGACTTCACCGACGAGATGTACGCGGCCTCCGCGCGGCTGACGGCGGGGATCTGCGCGCGGTACGAGATACCCCTGGACCGCGAGCACATCATCGGCCACGTGGAGGTGCCGGGCACCGACCACACCGATCCGGGGCCGCACTGGGACTGGGACCGGTACCTGAAGCTGGTGCGCCGGGCGGCGACGAGCGCGGCCCCCTCCCCCGGCGCCTCGAAGAGCGCCTGACCCCCACCCGCGCGTCGGCTACGTCAGCCCCGCCGCCCTGGCCCGTTCCACCGCGGGGCCGATGGCCTTGGCGAGCGCCTCGACGTCGGCCTCCGTGGAGGTGTGGCCGAGGGAGAAGCGCAGCGTGCCGCGGGCCAGGTCGGGGTCGGTGCCGGTGGCCAGCAGGACGTGGCTGGGCTGGGCGACGCCCGCGGTGCAGGCGGAGCCGGTGGAGCACTCGATGCCCTGGGCGTCGAGCAGGAGGAGCAGGGAGTCGCCCTCGCAGCCGGGGAAGGTGAAGTGGGCGTTGGCCGGGAGACGGCCCTCCGGTGCCGGGTCGCCGCCGAGGATCGCGTCCGGCACCGCCGTACGGACCGCGTCGACCAGGTCGTCGCGCAGGGCGCCGATCTCGCGGGCGAACCAGTCGTGCTGCCCGGCGGCGAGGCGGCCGGCGACCGCGAAGGAGGCGACGGCGGGGACGTCGAGGGTGCCGGAGCGGACGTGGCGTTCCTGGCCGCCGCCGTGCAGGACCGGTACGGGGCTGTACTCGCGGCCCAGCAGCAGCGCGCCGATGCCGTAGGGGCCGCCGATCTTGTGGCCGGAAACCGTCATCGCGGCGAGCCCGGAGGCGGCGAAGTCGACCGGGAGCTGGCCGACCGCCTGGACCGCGTCGGCGTGCAGCGGCACGTCGAACTCGGCGGCCACGTCGGCGAGTTCACGGACCGGCATGATCGTACCGATCTCGTTGTTGGCCCACATGACGGTGGCGAGGGCCACGTCGGCGGGGTCGCGGGCGATGGCCTCGCGCAGCGCCTCGGGGTGGACGCGGCCGTGGGCGTCGACCGGCAGGTACTCGATCGTCGCGCCCTCGTGTTCGCCGAGCCAGTGCACGGCGTCGAGGACCGCGTGGTGCTCGACGGGGCTGGCCAGGACCCGGGTGCGGGCCGGGTCGGCGTCGCGGCGGGCCCAGTACAGGCCCTT
The DNA here is from genome assembly GCF_042268605.1 of Streptomyces sp. NPDC056296. NCBI lineage: Bacteria > Bacillati > Actinomycetota > Actinomycetes > Kitasatosporales > Streptomycetaceae > Streptomyces > Streptomyces sp. NPDC056296. The sequence continues at coordinate 125,484 of NZ_JBHJRX010000002.1, forward strand.
GACGGCGAGGTTGTCGGCCTCGGTGCCGCCGGAGGTGAGGACCACCTCGCTGGGGCGGGCGCCGAAAGCTTCGGCGAGGGTCTCGCGGGCCTCCTCGACGGTGCGCCGTGCGCGGCGGCCGGACGCGTGGAGGGAGGAGGCGTTGCCGGTGACGCTCAGGTGCGCGGTGAGTGCCTCGACTGCCTCGGGAAGCATCGGGGTGGTCGCGGCGTGGTCGAGGTAAGCCATGGTGCGGCCGATTCTACGGGGCGGTGCCGCCCGGCCTCAGATCAAGGTTGGCCTCTTCGTGGTCGCCCCTCTTCACGGCCCTCAGAGACTCCACGACATCGTGTTGTCGGCGGCCATGAACGCCACCAGGACCAACAGGTCGGCGATGCCCAGCCCGAGGCCGAGGAGGGCCCGGCCGCGCCGGGCGGTGCCGCGCCACAGGGCGACGCTCGCGAGCGCGATGGCCATCGGACCGAGGAAGACGTTGAGGACGAGCAGACCGAGCAGGCCGAGGACGAAGGAGGCGACGGCCATGCCGTCGGTGTCCCGGATGCCGGTCCGGCGGGTGGTGGCCGGTGCGGTGAGCTGCATGGTGTTCTCCCTGCCGTGCGTCAGTGGGCGGAGGTGCTCCGTCGGCGGCCGTGCCGCTCGCGGAGCGCGAAGATGCCGAGCCAGACGGCGATGACCAGGCCGACGGCGACGGAGAAGGTGAGCGGTGCGTGGGCGACGGTGCCCAGCATCACGCCGAGGAGCAGAAGTGCGGCGACGAGAAACAGCATGGAGCGGATCCCCCAACCTTGGGTGAACGGTTGTAGTTACAATTGTTCACTGACTATCCAGTCTAGCGCGCCGCACGGCTTTGCAATTCCAGAGAACAGTTGTTAACTGCATGGTATGAGTCACACTCCCGGGGTTCGGCAGGCCCAGAAGCAGAAGACCCGGCAGGCGCTCATGGACGCGGCCCTCGGACTGCTGGAGGAGCAGAGCCTGAGCAGCCTGGGCCTGCGCGAGGTCACCCGTGCCGTGGGCGTCGCCCCGACCGCCTTCTACCGGCACTTCCCCTCCGTCGCCGATCTCGGCGTGGCACTGGTCGAGGAAGCGCTGGGCAGCCTGCATCCGATGATCCGGACCACGGTGTCGCCGGCCGAGGACAGCGACGAACGCATCGCCCGCGCGGTCGAGCTGATCGCCGGCCATGTGGCCGCGCACCCCGCTCACGTCCGGTTCATCGCCCGCGAACGGCACGGCGGGGTCCAGCCGGTGCGGGACGCCATACGGGAGCAACTGGCCCGGTTCGCCCAGGAGGTGAAGACCGAGCTGGCCAAGGACCCCGTGTCGGCCGGCTGGAGCGACGCCGATCTGCTGATGCTCGCGGGTCTGTACGTCGACCAGATGCTCGTCACGGGCTCCCTGTTCCTGGAGGCGCTGGAAGCCCAGGAGACCGAGGACGCTCAGGAGGCTCCCGACGAGGTGCGCAGGCGCGCCGCCGACACCGCGACCCGGCAGATGCGGCTGATCAGCATCGGCCGTCGGCACTGGCTGGACTGACGGTCCCTCGACCGCCGGCGGACACGCATCGGACCAAGACGCCGGAGGCGGACACGCCTCGGACCGGGGCGCCGGAGGCGGGCACGCACCGGACCGGGACGCCGGAGGCGGACACGCACCGGACCGGGACGCCGGAGGCGGACAGGGCCTCGACGTCCCGGTGGGCGGTACGGCCGGACTTCACGGGGCGCCGGCGCACCCCCGGGGACCGCCGGTCAGCCGAGCCGGACCCGGGCGAGCTGGCGGGACTGGGCCACCAGTCGGTCGGCGCTGTCCCAGACCTCGGCGTCCTCCTCCAGGAAGCCGCCGGCGAGGTTGCGGGTGGCGATGGAGACGCGCAGGGGGCCCGGCGCCGGGCGGCACCGCACGTGCGCGGTGAGCTCGACCGTCGGCACCCAGCCCTTGAGCCCCAGCTCGAAGGCGGTCGGGGGCAGCGCGTCCACCGCGAGGAGCATGGACAGGGGGTCGGCGTCGCGGCCGTCGGCGAGCCCGAACCAGGCCCGCATCTCGCCCCGGCCGGACGGCTGCCCGAGCGCCCAACCCAGCGTCACGGGGTCCAGCTTGAGCATCAGCCGGTCGGCGATGGCCGAGCTGCCCTCGACGGGGGCGGGGCCGTCCTCCGGACCGAAGCACTGGTCCAGCGGCGGGATCGCGGGCGGCTTCGCCGAGGTACGGACGTCGTCGGGCAGCGTGTCGAGGTCGCCGTAGGAGGCGAGGACGCGGATGCGCTCTACCTCGTTGCCCTCGTCGTCGTACTGGAAGAGGGAGGCCTGGCCGGTGGAGAGGGTGCGCCCCGTACGGACGGCCTCCGTGCGCACGACCGCCGGGCCCGGCCGGGAGGCGGTGAGGTAGTGCGCCGAGATGGTGAAGGGGTCGGGGTGCGGGAGTGCGTCCCCGAGGGCGCGACCCAGGACGGCCAGCAGATAGCCGCCGTTGACGGCGTTGATGATCGTCCAGCCGGCGGAGAGGTCGATGTCGTAGACACCCGGGGCGCGCCGGGTGACGGCGGTGTCCCGGTCGAACTCGCTGTCACCGATGGTGGCCCGCGTGGCCGCTGCGGAGGCTGCTTCTGGCATGGGTGCACGGTACAACACATAAATACTAAGCGGTAGCTTTTCCCGTTCCCCGCCGGGATCTCAACCCCGCTCCCGGAGGTACGCCTCCAGTTCGGCGGCACCCGTCAGCATCGCCCGTCCGCGGGCGGACACCCGGTCGTGCCAGTCGCGCAGGGTGGCCTCCAGCGGCTCCAGCCCGCCGGCGGACCGCACCTGCGCGAGCACGGGGGCGATCTGCTCCAGCAGGTAGCCACCCCGCCTGAGTTGGTGGGCCAGCCGGGCGTCCCGTACGTCGGCCTCGTCGTAGACGCGGTACCCGGTGAGCGGGTCACGGCGGGGGCGGACCAGGCCGGCCCGCTCCCACTTGCGCAGCGTCGCGGGCCGGATGCCGAGCTCCGCCGCCAGCGGCCCGACGAATGTGCCGCCTGAACCGGACGCGGCCGCCCTCGGGACGGGCACCGTGGTGGGCGCCAGGTCGCGCAGCGCGTCCTCCACGGCCCGGAGTGTGCGCCGGTCGTCGAGCAGTTGGGCGTGGCTCTCGTCGATGAGCCGGTACGCCTCGTCCACGGCACCCCGGTTCACGGCCCGCATGATCGACGCCGCCACCCGGTGACCGTGGCCGGACACCAGGGCGAGGAACGCGCCCAGCGCCCGCGCGTGCAGCGGGGTGTAGGTGCGGTATCCGTGCGCCGTGCGGCCGGCGTCCGGGAGGATGCCGGCCTCCTCGTAGTTCCGGACGGCCTGCGTGGACAGACCGTGCCCGCGCGCCAGGTCGATCGGTCTGAGCTTGCCACCGCTTTGAAGCTTCTGAGCCATGACCCGGACAGTATCGCCGCAAAGCTTCAACCGAAAGTTCAACGATACGGTTGAAGGCATGATGAACACTGGCATCAAGGACACCGCCCACCCCGTCGAGGCCGCCGCCGTCATGAGGCTGCTCCCCGCCCGGCCCCGGCTGCTCGCCCTGGGCGAGCCCACCCATGGCGAGGACACTCTGCTCGCGGTGCGCAACGACCTCTTCCGGCAGCTCGTCGAGGAGGAGGGCTACCGGACGATCGCGATCGAGAGCGACTGCCTGATGGGCCTGGTCGTGGACGACTACGTCACCTCGGGTACGGGCACCCTCGACGAGGTCATGGAGCGCGGGTTCAGCCACGGATGGGGCGCGTACCCGGGCAACCGCGAGCTCGTGCACTGGATGCGCGCCCACAACGAGCGCGTCCGCCGAGACGGCCGGCCCGCCTCCGAGCGGATCCGCTTCGCCGGTTTCGACGGACCGCTGGAGATCACCGGCGCCGCGAGCCCCCGCCAGGCCCTCACCGCGCTCCACGGCTACCTCGCGGCCCGGGTGGACGCGGACCTGCTCCCGTGCACCGCGGAAACGCTCGACCACCTGCTCGGCGCCGACGACCGGTGGACCGAGCCCGCCGCGATGACGGAGCCGGCCCGGTCCGTGGGGCGGTCGGCCGAGGCCCGGGAGCTGCGGCTGCTCGCCGACGACCTGGTGTCGCTGCTCGACGAGCAGACGCCGCACCTGCTCGCGGCGACCTCACGGGACGAGTGGGACCGGGCGTGCCTGTACGGGCGCACCGCGACCGGCCTGCTGACGTACCACCACTGGATGGCCGACACCTCACCGGCCCGCATGAACCGGCTGCTGGGCGTGCGGGACCGGATGATGGCCGAGAATCTCCTCGCGCTCGCCGACCGGGGCCCGGCACTCGTCCACGCCCAGAACTCCCATCTCCAGCGGGGGAAGAGCTCGATGCGGATGTGGCAGGGGCCGGTGGAGTGGTGGAGCGCCGGTGCGCTGGTGAGCGCCCGGCTCGGCGACGCGTACGCCTTCGTCGCCACGGCTCTCGGCACGATCCGGCACCAGGGAGTGGGCACCCCGCCGCCGGACACCGTCGAAGGACTCCTGTACGGACTCCCGGAGGACCGGTGCGTCGTCGCCCCCTCCCGGCTGGCCACCGCCCTCGGCGACCCGCTGCCCGCGCCCCGCGTGTCCCCCTGGTTCGGCTACGCCTCGCTCGACCCCGGCCACCTGGCCGCGATCGACGGTCTGGTGTTCGTCAAGGACGTAGCGCCCAGCTAAGGGGTGTCTCAATCCCCCTCCGTCACCGTCGACCGCCGGTTCCAGGCGCGCGGCGCCCGCCAGTGGAACCGCAGGGCGAGCAGGCGCAGGACGAAGGCCGTGACCACCGCGAGCCCCGTGGTGAACGAGGTGAGGGCGTCGTAGCGGATGCACAGGGCGACCATGGTGGCGCCGACGATGGCGGGGACGGCGTACAGGTCGCGGTCCCAGCGCAGCAGCGACGGCACCTCGTTGGCCAGCACGTCCCGCAGTACGCCGCCGCCCACGGCGGTGGCCAGGCCCAGGCAGGCGGAGGCGGTCAGGCCGAGCCCGTAGTCGTACGCCTTGGTCGTGCCCGCGACGCAGAACAGGCCGAGACCGGCCGCGTCGAAGATGTTCACGCCGGCCTGGAGGCGCTCCACATGGGGGTGGAGGAAGAAGACCAGCAGGGTGGCGAAGAGCGGGGTGATGAAGTACCCCAGGTCCGTGAAGGCCGCGGGCGGTACGGCGCCGATGACCAGGTCCCGGAAGAGCCCGCCGCCCAGCGCGGTGACCTCGGCGAGGACGGCGATGCCGAAGACGTCGAAGTTCTTGCGTACGGCCAGCAGCGCGCCCGAGATGGCGAAGACGAAGATGCCGATCAGGTCGAGCGTGTGCTGGACGGTGGGGCTGAAGAGTTGCTCGTACACCCCGACATTCTCACCTGCCGGTGAGCCCCCGCCTTACGAACGAAGGCGGGGGCGCACCGGCGGGACCCCCTGGGTCACTTCTCCTTGGCGGGAGGCTCCTCGTCGGCCGACCCGGCAGACTCGGAACGCTCGGCAGGCTCGACGCCGGCCTCGGCCTCCGTCGCCTCGGCCTCCGTCGCCGCCCCGGCCTCCGTCGCCCCGACCTCCGCGGCCACCGCCGCCGAAGTCGCCGCCGACTCCGCCAGCGCCTTCTCGGACACCAGCTCCGCCGCCTCCTTGGCGTCGGAGAGCAGGACGACGTCCTGCGGGGCCTGGTCCTCGAAGTTCTCCGGGTGGTGGCAGGCCACCTGCTGACCGGGGCGCAGCTCCTTCAGCGGCGGCTCGGTCGTCTTGCAGATCTCCGTCGCCTTCCAGCACCGGGTGTGGAAGCGGCACCCGCTCGGCGGGGAGATCGGCGAGGGCACGTCGCCCTTGAGCAGGATGCGCTCGCTCTTGGTCGACTTGCGCGCGGGGTCCGGGATCGGGACCGCCGACATCAGCGCCTTGGTGTACGGGTGCATCGGCGACTTGTAGAGCAGGTCGCGGTCGGCCAGCTCCATGATCTTGCCGAGGTACATCACCGCGATCCGGTCCGAGACGTGCCGGACGACGGACAGGTCGTGCGCGATGATCACGTACGTCAGGCCCAGCTCGGTCTGGAGGTCGTCGAGCAGGTTGACCACCTGGGCCTGGATCGACACGTCGAGCGCGGAGACCGGCTCGTCGGCCACGACCAGCTTCGGGTTCAGCGCGAGCGCGCGGGCGATGCCGATGCGCTGGCGCTGACCGCCGGAGAACTCGTGCGGGTAGCGGTTGTAGTGCTCGGGGTTGAGACCGACCACCGACAGCAGCCGCTGCACCTCCTTCTTGACGCCGCCCTCGGGCTCGACGCCCTGGAGCTTGAAGGGGGCGCTGATGATCGTGCCGATGGTGTGGCGCGGGTTCAGCGAGGAGTACGGGTCCTGGAAGATCATCTGCACGTCGCGGCGCAGCGGACGCATCCCGCCGACCCCGAGGTGGGTGATGTCCTTGCCCTCGAACTCGACCTTGCCGGCGGTCGGCTCCAGGAGCCGGGTGATGAGCCGGCCCATGGTCGACTTGCCGCAGCCCGACTCGCCCACGACACCGAGGGTCTCGCCGGACTTCACCTCGAAGTCGATGCCGTCGACGGCGCGCACGGCGCCGACCTGGCGCTGCAGCAGGCCCTTCTTGATCGGGAAGTGCTTCTGCAGCCCGGTCACCTTCAGCAGGGTCTCGCCGGGGGCGGCGTCCTTGGTGAGGGTGGCGGTGCCGGCGGCCTCGCTCTGTGTGCCGTCGCTCTGCGCAGGGATGGCCACTGCTTCGTCCTTGGCGTTCTCGCTCACAGCTTCGGCGCAATCTCTTCGGTCCAGATACGCTCCCGCTGCTCCTGCGACATGTGGCAGGCGGCCCAGTGCTTGCTGCCGACCTCGGCCAGCTCGGGGCGGACCGTGCGGGTGATGTCGTCCTTGGGCACGTCGGCGTACGGGCAGCGCGGGTTGAAGGCGCAGCCGGACGGCAGGTTGATGAGAGAGGGCGGGGAGCCCTTGACCGGGATGAGGCGTTCCTGCTGGTCGCGGTCGAGCCGCGGCATCGAGCCGAGCAGGCCCCAGGTGTAGGGGTGCCGGGGCTCGTAGAACACCTTCTCCGCCGGGCCTCGCTCGACGCACCGGCCGCCGTACATCACCAGGAGGTCGTCGGCCAGCTCGGCGACGACGCCCAGGTCGTGGGTGATGATGATGACCGCGGAGCCGAACTCCGTCTGCAGATCGCGGATCAGGTCGAGGATCTGCGCCTGGACGGTCACGTCCAGGGCGGTCGTCGGCTCGTCCGCGATGAGCAGCTCGGGGTTGTTGACCAGCGACATCGCGATCATCGCGCGCTGGCGCATACCGCCGGAGAACTCGTGCGGGTAGCTGTCCACCCGCTTGTCCGGCTGCGGGATGCCGACACGGTCGAGCATCTCCACGGCGCGGCGCTTGGCGGTCTTCTTGTCCACGTCGTGGTGGACGCGGTACGCCTCCACGATCTGCTGGCCGATCGTGTAGTACGGGTGCAGCGCGGACAGCGGGTCCTGGAAGATCATCGACATCTGCCGGCCGCGCAGCTTGCGCACCTCGTCGGGGTCGGCGGACAGCAGCTCGGTGCCGTCCAGCCAGATCTCGCCCGTGATCTGCGCCTTGCGCCTGCCGTACTGGCCGGCGGTGTGCAGGCCCATGATGCCGAGCGAGGTCACCGACTTGCCGGAGCCGGACTCGCCGACGATGCCGAGGGTCTTGCCCTTCTCCAACTGGAAGCTGAGCCCGTCGACGGACTTGACCAGGCCGTCGTCGGTCGGGAAGTGCACCTTCAGGTCGCGTACTTCCAGGAAGGCCTTCGGTGTGGGCGAGGTACCGGTGGGCTCGCCCACGGCTGCTCCGCTCTTGCTGAGTTCGGTCATGCGAGCCTCACTCGGGGGTCGATCACGGCGTACAGGATGTCCACCACGAGGTTGGCGATCAGCACCGCGAGAGAAGTGATCAGGACGACGCCCAGGATAAAGGGCAGGTCCTGGTTCTGGATCGCGTCCAGCACCTTCTGGCCGAGGCCGGGGAGACTGAACGTGGTCTCGGTCAGGATCGCGCCGCCCATGAGGGCGCCGAGGTCCATGCCGAGCATGGTGAGCAGCGGGGTCAGGGTCGACCGCATGGCGTGCTTGCGGATGACGACCTGCTCCTTGAGGCCCTTGGCGCGCGCGGTGCGGATGTAGTCCTCGCCGAGGATCTCCATCATGGTGGCCCGGGTGATCCGGGCGTACATCGCGGCGTACAGGAAGGCCAGGGTGACCCAGGGCAGGATCATGCCGCCGAGCCAGCCGGTGAGGCTGTCCTCCAGTGGCACGAACTCACCGCTGATCCACCCCAGTCCGTAGGAGAAGATCGCCAGGCTGAGCAGACCGGTGAAGTAGATGGGGAGGGAGACGCCCGCCAGGGCGACGACCATCGCACCGCGGTCCCACAGGGTGCCCCGCTTGAGCGCGGAGAGCACACCGGCGGCGAGACCGAAGATCAGCCACAGGACGGCCGCACCGAGCGCGAGAGCCAGGGTCACCGGGAAACGCTCGGTCAGTACCGGCCACACGGCCTGCTCGGTGCGGAAGGAGTAGCCGAAGCACGGCGCGGAGCAGTTGGTGACGTCGCCGCCGGCCGCGTAGGTGCGGCCCGCGAAGATGCCCTTGAAGAACTCCCAGGCCTGGACGAAGACCGGGTCGCCCAGACCCAGCTTCTGTCGCACACCCTCGACGGCGGCAGGGTCGGCCTGCTTGCCCACGAAGCTCAGGGCGACGTCGACGCCGGCCCACTTGGGGACGAGGAAGAAGATGCCGAAGACCACCAGAATGATGACCACCAGCATCACTGCGGCGGCGAACAGCCGCCTGATGAGATAAGCGAGCACGGGTTGCGGCCCGCTGCGGATCGCGGGCCGCCGGAGGTCTTCCGGCGGCCCACGGTCACGCCGCGCCGGCCTTCACCTGCCTTTCGTGCCGTACGGCGGGTGTACCGGTTACTTCTTGGGGTTCTTCAGGCCGAGGTTGACGAAGTCGTACATACCGCTGTAGCCGTCGGTGGTGTACACGTTCGCCAGTCGGCTGGAACGCCAGTTGATGAACTTCTCGAAGACGAAGGGCAGGTAGTACGCGCCCTCCATCACCTTGTGGTTGATCTGCGTCGCGATCTTGGCCTTGCCCGCGTCGTCCAGCTGGGTCAGGTAGTCCGCGAAGAGACCGTCGATCTCCTTGTCGTTGATCATCGCGAAGTTGTTGTTCGCGCTGTCGAGGATGTAGTCGCTGTGCCACAGCGGCAGACCGTAGCCCTGCACGGACGGGAAGTCCGGGCCCCAGCCCATGATGATGATGCCGTAGCCCTTCTTCTTCACGTTCGAAGGGCTGCCGACGGTGCTGGCGTACTGGGCGCCGTCGTACTGGTCGATCTCGACGTCGATGCCGACCTTCTTCAGCGACGCCTGGAGGGACTCGGCGGTGGCCACCTCGACCGGCTTGTTGTTGCGGACGGCGATGGTGGTCTTGAACCCGTTGGGCTTGCCGCAGGCCTTCAGCTCTTCCTTGGCCTTCTCGACGTTGCCCTTCTTGTTCTCACCGGCCATGCCGTACGGGTCGTACTTCTGGCCCTCGGAGCCCGGGACGGACGGCGGCAGCATGTTGGTGCCGATGTCGCCACCGGCGACCGGGCCGCCGCGCGCGGTCTGCAGCGAGACGTGGTCGGCCCCGTAGAGCACGGCCTTGCGGCAGTGGATGTTGTCGAACGGCTTCACGTTCTGCGGGAACGAGGCGTACCGGATGTAACCCGAGACCGGGTTGTCCAGGTTGCCCTTGTGCTCCTTCAGGGCGGTGGTGCGGCCCTGCGGGGACAGACCGGTCTGGGCCAGGTCGAGGTCGTAGTCGCCGGCGATCAGGCGGGCGTCCAGGTCGTTGGCGTTGGAGAAGAACTTGATCGTGATCTTGTCCGGGTACGCCTTGCGGACCGGGTCCGACGCCTGGTTCCACTCGGTGTTGCGGACCAGGGTGAGGTCCTTGCCCGGGTTGTAGGACTCGAACTTGTACGGGCCCGAGGAGAACGGGCGCAGCGTGTACTTGGCCTTGGTGTCCTTGTCCTGGCGGACCGGGGACGCCGAGGTCAGCGCGAGCATCTCCTCGAAGTCGGAGTTGGCCTGCGGCAGCTTGAAGACGATGGTCTTGTCGTCCGGCGTCTCGATCGCCTTCAGGCCCAGCTTGTCCTTGGACTTGTCCTTGTACGGACCCTGGTACTCGTCCTTCGGGTCTAGCACCTCCTTGAGGTACGTCGGACCGCCGGACAGCACGTCCTGCGCCCAGACGCGCTCGATGCCGTACTTGACGTCCTTGGAGGTGATCGGCTTGCCGTCCTCCCAGGTGATGCCGTCACGCAGGGTGTAGGTGTAGGTCTTGCCGTCGTCCGAGACCTTGGCGAGCCCGGTGGCGAGGTCCGGCGTGACCTCGGCGCCCGCGGCGCCCGGCTCGGTCTTGTTCGTGACGAGCTGGCGGCTGTAGTAGCGGGAGAAGTTCCACATGAAGCCGTAGTAGCCGCGCGTGGTGTCCCACGAGTCGGCGTCCTGCGTGCTGGCGAACTTCAGCGTCCCGCCCTTCTTGGCCTGGGCGGCCTGGGCGACCTTGTTGTTGGCCGCGTCGAAGCCGGGCGCGCCGTTCTTCGAGCCGCCGTTGCCGCTGTCGTCGCCGCCGCCGCCGCACGCCGCGGTGGTCAGCAGCGCGGCGACCACTGCGGCAGCGGCCAAAGCCTGCTTGCGCCGCCCTGAGGTGCGTTGGGTAGTCACGATCTCGGATCCTCCGGATTAGATGAGAGACCCCGTGCTGGTGCCACGGGTCGCTTGCCGGTACGGCAGGTCAGCGGGAGCCCTTCGGGTCCAGCGCGTCGCGTACGCCGTCCCCGAAGAGGTTGAAGGCAAGAACGGTGATGAAGATCGCCACACCCGGGATCACCATGTACATGGGATCCGACTTGTAGTAGTCGATCGCGCTCGAGAGCATCTGTCCCCAGGACGAGGTGGGCGGCTTGACGCCCACGCCCAGGAAGCTGAGTGCCGCCTCGGTCAGGATGTTGGTGGGGATCATCATCGTGGTGTAGACGATGATCGGCGCCACCAGGTTGGGCAGCAGTTCCTTGAACAGGATGTAGAACCGTCCGGCTCCCAGGGACCGGGCCGCCTCGACGTACTCGCGTTCACGCATCGAGAGCGTCTGGCCGCGGACCACGCGACCGATGTAGGGCCAGCCGAAGAAGCCGATGACCAGGATCATCATGAGCAGACGCACGCCCGTGCCGCTCAGTCCCAGCATGTTGTCGGGCATGACGGAGACCAGCGCGATGATGAACAGCAGCTGCGGGAAGGCCAGCAGGCCGTCCATGACCCGGCTGATGAGGGCGTCGACCCAGCCGCCGAAGAAGCCGGCCAGCACACCCAGGACGGTGCCGATGACCACGGCGACGAGCGCGGACAGGAAGCCGACGAGCAGCGAGATCCGGGCGCCGTGGACGATGCGGGCGAAGACGTCGCGGCCGTTGACCGGTTCGACACCGAGCCAGTGCTCGCCGCTGATGCCGCCCAGGGACCCCGTGGGGGTGCCGAACAGCGGGTCGATCGCATCCTCGTTGAACGAGTTGGGATCTTGCCCGTAGAGGGAGGTGATCGCGGGCGCGAGCACCGCGATCACGATGAGAACGAGCACCACGATGCCGCCCGTGAGGGCCAGCTTGTCCCGTTTCAGTCGCTCCCAGGCGATCCGGCCCAGGGAACGCCCCTGTACCGCCTTGGCGTCGGCGCCGGCAACCGCCGCTTCCTCGGCCGCACTCGGGGCCGCTTCCGCGGTCGGCTCGTGCAATGGTGCCGTCATCTGGCAGGGACCCCTCTCAACCGGCGGTAGCCGGCCCGCACTTGCCGCTGTAGCGGCGTGATCAGTCCGTCGTACACAGGGGCGGACAGCCACCCCTTGTTGCGGGAGTCTTCAACGCTTTGGCGATCTGTAGCCAGACTTGACGGGGAATGGATGCGCAACCGTGATGCTGTTTGAGGTGTTCCGTTATCCGGACACTGGGTAACGGGGGCCGGACGCGGACGAGTTGGGACATCGAGGACAGGGTGGGTCCTTACGCCCTCGTCTACGCGCGAAGATGTCCGCCCACCGGTGGCGGGACGGGCCCTGCGACGGTCAGTACCGGCCCCCGGCCGGAGGGTATCCGTACCCGCCCGCGGGTGCCTGGGCGGGGGCGGCCACGTGGGCCTCGCGGTCGTAGAAGGGGCGGACGTGGGCGCGCAGCCACATGGCGACCGGGTCGTGGGTGTCGGTCATCGCCACCGTCGACACCGGCAGCCCGTCCGGCACCGCGCCGACGGACTGCTGCATCATCCCGCGCACCGCGTCGACGGCCGGCGGCGAGGTGTCGTACACGTCGAGGCCGATGGCGAGATAGGGCGCGCCCAGCGCAGGCTGCACCCAGGCGCGGCGGAGCGCGCGGACCGCCGGGGTGCGGTGGGCGTTCTGCGCGAGCAGGGCGTAGAACTGCGGGACCTCGATGGCCGGTTCGGACAGGCGCAGAGGTCCGGCGGGCTGGCGGTCCAGGCCGGAGGCGATGCGGCGCAGGTCCAGCCAGGGGATGCCGACGCCGCCGCCGGGGGCGTGCGGGTTGAGCCAGAGGCCGTAGTGGTCGGGGTAGAGGGCGCGGGCCACCTCAAGGCCGTCGACCACCTCGTACGACCGGTTCCAGCCGCTGGCCGACAGCTCCTGGGCGGAGGTGACGCAGGGCGCGTAGCCGTAGCCTTCGACCTCCATGTTCCCGTACTGGGCGTCCGGGGAGCCGGCCTGGCCGTGCCAGAGCAGCATCCAGACCTGGCCGGAGGTGGGGGTGGCGAGGGCGCGCAGCAGGGCCTCGTAGGCGTCGTAGCGCCCGGGCGTCACCTGGCGCAGCATGTGCTCGACCTGTCCGGTCGTGGTGCCGCTGGCGCTCACGTGTATCGCCCCTTCGAGAAGTTCCCGGTTGTGGAACCAGCTTAAGGCTCCGCCGGGTGGGGGGCGCCTATGAGCTCGGGGGGTGCGGTTGTCTTGCGTCTGCGGGTGCGTTGTGGCTGATCGCGCCGTTCCCCGCGCCCCTTCGGGGCGCCCCTCCGCCCGGCGTTCACATGTCCTGGCCGTAGAAGGGGCGGACGTTCGCCCGCATCCAGTCGCAGACCGGGTCCTGGGCTGCCTCCAGGAGGACCAGGTTGACCTGGGTCTTCAGGGGGGCCTTGGCCAGGGCGCGGCCCAGGGCGTCCAGGGGGAGGGCACGGGCGTCGTCCTCCCAGTGGGTGAGTTCGACGCCGACGAACATGACGGGGTCGGCGGTCTCGACGGCGGCCAGGCAGCGGCGGGCGGTGCGGACGACGCCGACGGCGGCGAACTCGGCGGAGGCCGCGGCCAGGAAGTCCACCGGGTCGTCCTGCCAGTCCGGCTCGAAGAGGCGGACCCGGCCGCCGGACGCGGGCCCGTCCAGCGGGGTGCGGCCGGCCCGGCACAGCTCGGCCACGGCCGGCGGCGGCAGCGGGACGCCGACCACGCCGTCCGGGTTCACGGCGATGCCGACCTGCGGGGGCAGGCCGCGGGCGAACTCGGCGGCGGGGGCGATGGTGTACGCCATCTGCGCGCCGGCGACCTGGCGGAGCTGCTCCTCGGAGCTGAACACCGGCACGTAGGCCTGGCCCTCGATCTCCAGCGAGGGCAGGTCGAGGGGGCCGCTGTTCGGGCCGCCGCCGTTCGGCAGGGGTATCCACACGAAGCTGCGGCCGAGCACCTCCACGATCCGGCCGCCGGCGCCCGGCACGCCGAGGGAGGCGGACAGCACCTCCTCCAGCTCGTTGCCGGGCCACCCGCCGTGCGGGTGGGGGTGCGCCTGTGCCGGGAAGTCCATCTGCCTACCTACCGCCTGCCTGGTACCGCTGCTGTGGCTGAAAAGGCTAACCCGTTCGGCCCCGCCGCCCTACGGTGCGTCACCCCGTGAAGGCGATGCGGCGCAGCGTGTCCGCCGCCGCCCGGTCCAGGAGGATCGCCGAGGTGCAGCCGGCGGGCAGGGTGCCCTCGGTCACCGCGCGCAGCAGGCGGGTGTTGGCCGTGCGGTGGCGCAGGAACGCGTACCGCGACACGCCCCGGCCGCGCTCGCGCTGGCCGGCCAGGGCCTCGTCGGCGTCGACGTCGAGGAGCAGCAGGTGCAGGGTGCCGTCACGGCGGCGGGCCTCGCGGGCCAGCCAGCCGCGCACCCAGGCCTGGGTGCCGCAGTCGTGCACGACGACGCCCTCGCCGGAGCGCAGCGCCCCGCGCAGTCCGGCGTAGTGGGCGAGGCGGACGAAGGGGCGGTAGAGCCCGTACGGCAGGAAGCGCGGCATGCGGCGGTCCCAGCGGTCGCGGGTGTCCTGGGAGTCGATGCGCGGTCCGCGTACGGTGCGCTCCATCAGCGTGGACTTGCCGCTGCCGGGCAGGCCGGTGATCACCACCAGGTCCCGGGGTCCGAAGAGCAGGGCGTGCGGGCTGCGGCCGTCCCGGTCCCGCAGGTCGCGGACGACGGGTGCGGGCAGTTCGGCGCACGCCTCCGGTGCCGGGGCGACGGGCTGCTTGGGCAGCGCGAGACCCGAGGTCGTGGCGTACACCGTGGTCCTGTTCACCGTGATCGTCCTCCCCTGGGGCGGTTCACGAGTCACCATCCCCGTCGAGTGTAAAGAGAAGGTAATGCGCAGGTCTCGCGTTTTCGTGCGCTTACTGCCACAGGCCGGTTACAGATCACGGTCTGCCATGGATCGGCCGGGCGTGCAATGATGGCGGCGCCAACTGCATACCGGCCGTTTGAATCCGCGCGGGAGAGTCCCCGGCCGCGCCGGGGCGCCGAAGGAGCAAGTCCCTCCCTTGAATCTCTCAGGCACCGTTACCGCGTGGGCGAGGCACATCTGAAAAGCGGGCCGCCCCTCGACGGGCTGCCCCACCCAAGGTGCAAGTCCTGGTCGCCGTACTCCGGTGGTCGTGGCGAACCTCTCAGGTTTCGATGACAGATGGGGAGGATCGACCTCGCCACGTCCTGTCCTGGGAGACGACCGACCGATGAGCAGTACAGAACTCCGCCGTACCGCGCTCGATGCCACGCATCGCGCGCTGGGCGCGACGATGACCGACTTCGCCGGCTGGGACATGCCCCTGCGCTACGGCTCCGAGCGCGACGAGCACGTCGCGGTGCGCACCCGGGCCGGGCTCTTCGACCTCTCGCACATGGGTGAGATCACGGTCACCGGTGCGGGCGCCGCCGAGCTGCTGAACTTCGCGCTGGTCGGCAACATCGGCAGTGTGAAGCCGGGCCGCGCCCGCTACACCATGATCTGCCGCGAGGACGGCGGCATCCTGGACGACCTGATCGTCTACCGGCTGGGCGAGACCGAGTACATGGTCGTCGCCAACGCCTCCAACGCCCAGGTCGTGCTGGACGCCCTCACCGAGCGGGCCGCCGGCTTCGACGCCGAGGTGCGCGACGACCGCGACGCCTACGCGCTGCTCGCCGTGCAGGGCCCGGAGTCCCCGGGCATCCTCGCGTCGCTCACCGACGCCGACCTGGACGGCCTGAAGTACTACGCCGGTCTGCCCGGCACCGTGGCCGGCGTCCCGGCGCTCATCGCGCGCACCGGCTACACCGGCGAGGACGGCTTCGAGCTGTTCGTGAAGCCGGAGCACGCCGTGGAGCTGTGGCAGGCGCTGACCAAGGCGGGCGAGGGCGCCGGGCTGGCCCCGTGCGGCCTCTCCTGCCGGGACACGCTCCGCCTGGAGGCGGGCATGCCGCTGTACGGGCACGAGCTGACGACCGAGCTGACGCCCTTCGACGCCGGGCTCGGCCGGGTGGTGAAGTTCGAGAAGGAGGGTGACTTCGTCGGGCGCGCCGCGCTGACCGAGGCCGCCGAGCGCGCCGTTTCGGAGCCTCCCCGCGTCCTGGTCGGCCTGGTCGCCGAGGGCCGCCGGGTCCCGCGCGCCGGGTACCAGGTCGTCGCCAACGGCGAGGTGGTCGGCGAGGTCACCTCCGGCGCGCCGTCCCCGACGCTGGGCAAGCCGATCGCCATGGCGTACGTCGACGCGGCGCACGCGGCCGTGGGCACCCCGGGTGTCGGTGTGGACATTCGGGGTAGCCACGAGCCGTACCGCGTCGTGGCGCTGCCGTTCTACAAGCGCCAGAATTGAAGTTCTCTCCCGGGCTGAGCCGGGAGACTCTCCCCTGGATCGCTCCGGGGAGTTTGACAGGTCATGCCTGTCCGGCGACGACCCTCCCGGCCGCCGGAGCAAGTACAGGACTCGCTCGGGTTGTTGGGGACTTGGCTGTCGCCCCCGACATGCGCAGAGCATATCAGACGATGGGCGCGGTCTGTAGCAGCATCGTAACGCTGCGCACATGATCTGTGCTCACCAGCAGTCCCAGCAGTCCCCCATTCACCAGCACTCCCCCGCGTACAGGAGAATCCAGGCCATGAGCAACCCCCAGCAGCTGCGCTACAGCAAGGAGCACGAGTGGCTGTCGGGCGCCGAGGACGGCGCCTCGACGGTCGGCATCACGGAGCACGCGGCCAACGCGCTCGGTGACGTGGTCTTCGTCCAGCTCCCCGAGGTCGGCGACTCGGTGTTCGCGGGCGAGACCTGCGGCGAACTGGAGTCCACCAAGTCGGTCTCCGACCTGTACTCCCCCGTCTCCGGCGAGATCACCGAGGTCAACGAGGACGTCGTCAACGACCCGTCGCTGGTGAACTCCGCGCCCTTCGAGGGCGGCTGGCTGTTCAAGGTGCGCGTCACGGACGAGCCGGCCGACCTGCTCTCCGCCGACGAGTACACCGCCTTCACCGCCGGCTGAGGAGTCACGACCACATGTCGCTTCTGAACACACCCCTGCACGAGCTCGACCCCGACGTCGCCGCCGCCGTCGACGCCGAGCTGGACCGCCAGCAGTCCACCCTCGAGATGATCGCCTCGGAGAACTTCGCCCCGGTCGCGGTCATGGAGGCCCAGGGCTCGGTCCTCACCAACAAGTACGCCGAGGGCTACCCCGGCCGCCGCTACTACGGCGGCTGCGAGCACGTCGACGTGGTCGAGCAGATCGCCATCGACCGGGTCAAGGCGCTGTTCGGCGCCGAGCACGCCAACGTGCAGCCGCACTCGGGCGCCCAGGCCAACGCGGCCGCGATGTTCGCGCTGCTCAAGCCCGGCGACACGATCATGGGTCTGAACCTCGCCCACGGCGGGCACCTGACCCACGGCATGAAGATCAACTTCTCCGGCAAGCTCTACAACGTGGTCCCGTACCACGTCGGCGAAGACGGCCAGGTCGACATGGCCGAGGTGGAGCGCCTCGCCAAGGAGACCCAGCCGAAGCTGATCGTGGCCGGCTGGTCCGCGTACCCGCGTCAGCTGGACTTCGCCGCGTTCCGCAAGGTCGCGGACGAGGTCGGCGCGTACCTCATGGTCGACATGGCGCACTTCGCCGGTCTGGTCGCGGCGGGCCTGCACCCGAACCCGGTGCCGCACGCGCACGTGGTGACCACCACCACGCACAAGACGCTGGGCGGCCCGCGCGGCGGTGTGATCCTCTCCACGGCCGAGCTGGCCAAGAAGATCAACTCCGCCGTTTTCCCCGGTCAGCAGGGTGGCCCGCTGGAGCACGTGGTGGCCGCCAAGGCCGTCGCCTTCAAGGTCGCCGCGAGCGAGGACTTCAAGGAGCGCCAGGGCCGTACGCTGGAGGGTGCCCGCATCCTGGCCGAGCGCCTGGTGCGGGACGACGCGAAGGCGGCGGGCGTGTCCGTCCTGACCGGCGGCACGGACGTCCACCTGGTCCTGGTGGACCTGCGCGACTCCGAGCTGGACGGGCAGCAGGCCGAGGACCGCCTCCACGAGGTCGGCATCACGGTCAACCGCAACGCCGTCCCGAACGACCCGCGTCCGCCGATGGTGACCTCCGGTCTGCGCATCGGTACGCCGGCCCTGGCGACCCGCGGCTTCACGGCCGAGGACTTCGCCGAGGTCGCGGACGTGATCGCCGAGGCGCTGAAGCCGTCCTACGAGGCGGAGGCCCTCAAGGCCCGGGTGAAGACCCTGGCCGACAAGCACCCGCTGTACCCGGGTCTGAACAACAAGTAGACACCGCGCGTGTTCGGGGCGCCGTGCCCGCCACAAGCGAGCCCGGCGCCCCGCCCCCGAAGCACCACCTCTGCACCACCCCCGTTCTGAGGAGTCCCCCGTGGCCATCTCGGTCTTCGACCTGTTCTCGATCGGCATCGGCCCGTCGAGCTCCCACACGGTCGGCCCGATGCGCGCGGCTCGCATGTTCGCCCGCCGCCTGCGCAACGAGGAGCTGCTGGGCTCCGTCGCCTCGGTCCGGGCCGAGCTGTACGGCTCGCTCGGCGCCACCGGCCACGGCCACGGCACGCCCAAGGCGGTGCTGCTCGGCCTGGAGGGCGACTCGCCCCGCACGGTGGACGTGGAGACGGCCGACGAACGCGTCGAGACGATCAGGTCCTCGGGCCGTCTCCGCCTCCTCGGCGAGCACGAGATCGCCTTCTCCTACGACGACGACATGGTCCTGCACCGCCGCAAGGCCCTCCCCTACCACGCCAACGGCATGACCCTGTGGGCGCACGACGCGGCCGGCGCGGAAGTGCTCTCCAAGACGTACTACTCGGTCGGCGGCGGCTTCGTCGTCGACGAGGACGCGGTGGGCGCCGACCGCATCGTGCTCGACGACACGGTGCTGAAGTACCCCTTCCGCACCGGCGACGAGCTGCTGCGCCTGTCCCGGGAGACGGGCCTGTCCATCTCCGCCCTGATGCTGGAGAACGAGCGGTCCTGGCGCGACGAGGACGAGATCCGCGAGGGCCTGCTGGAGATCTGGCGCGTGATGCGGGCGTGCGTCGACCGCGGCATGTCCCGCGAGGGCATCCTGCCGGGCGGCCTCAAGGTCCGCCGCCGCGCCGCCAACACCGCGCGCAAGCTGCGCTCGGAGGGCGACCCGCAGGCCCTGTCCATGGAGTGGATCACCCTCTACGCCATGGCCGTGAACGAGGAGAACGCGGCCGGCGGCCGGGTCGTCACGGCCCCGACGAACGGTGCGGCGGGCATCATCCCGGCGGTCCTGCACTACTACATGAACTTCGTGCCCGGCGCCGACGAGGAGGGCGTCGTCCGCTTCCTCCTGGCCGCGGGCGCCATCGGCATGCTCTTCAAGGAGAACGCCTCCATCTCCGGCGCCGAGGTCGGCTGCCAGGGCGAGGTCGGCTCCGCCTGCTCCATGGCGGCCGGCGCGCTCGCCGAGGTGCTGGGCGGCTCCCCGGAGCAGGTGGAGAACGCCGCCGAGATCGGTATGGAGCACAACCTGGGCCTGACCTGCGACCCGGTCGGCGGCCTGGTCCAGATCCCGTGCATCGAGCGCAACGGCATGGCCGCGGTCAAGGCGGTCACGGCGGCGCGGATGGCGATGCGCGGCGACGGGTCCCACAAGGTGTCCCTCGACAAGGTCATCAAGACCATGAAGGACACCGGCGCGGACATGTCGGTGAAGTACAAGGAGACGGCCCGGGGCGGGCTCGCGGTGAACATCATCGAGTGCTGAGGGAAGGGAACGGGACTCTCCCCTTCCCCGCGGAACGGGACTCTCCGTTCCCCGCGCGCTACTCCCGTACCGCGTGCCCCAGGGCCCGCAGAGCTCGGTCACGGGCCGGGAGGCCGGGGAGGACGTTCGCGGCGGACTCCAGCAGCAGGGTGGCGACCGTCAGTTCCAGGCGGGGAACCGGGAGCGGGACGCCCCGGGTGCGGGGGAGCGGCAGGTCGGCCGCCGTGGCCGTGGCTGCGGCCAGGCGGGCGCGGGCCCAGGCGAGGAGGGCGGGAGTCAGGTGTTCCGCGTCCTCCTGCCCGGCCGCGTGCAGCGCGGTCGGCAGCGCCCCGGCCAGGCGGGTCAGGATCTCCTCCCGGTGGTCGCGCAACAGCACGGCGCCCGGGGCCGGCGGCCTGGGACTGCGAGCAGGCCCGCCGGGTGCGGCGGCGGTCGCCCACGGCGGTGAGACCCGGCCGAGCCCCTCTTGGAGCGCGGTCGCGAAGGTGCGGCCCACCAGTTCCGCGGCGCCCTCGAACGCCATGGGCGGAGCGGCTTGAGGGTCGCCGCGCGGGGGACGGTCCGCGGCTCGGTGGGCCCCGGCCCGCGGGACCGGCTGCGCCACGGCCTGCCGTACCGTCTCCGGCACGTGCTCACGAGACGTCCGCGGTGCCGTAGACCGTGTTGCCCTCGGTCCGGCGGTCCTCTTCATCCTGTCTCCTCGTCGCGCTCGGCGATGGGACGCGGTCCGGCCGACATCCCCGTACGGCCGAAGTCCGTTGTGCGGTGCCGCTGTTCGGCCGTTCCCGATCGGACCGTATGCCTGCCGCTCCCCCACCGGCCCATGCCCCGGTAATTCGCGGATCCGGGGCAGGATCCGGGCAGTCACGCGGTGTCCGCGGAGAATGGCCGATTCCGCGCGGTCGCGGACCGCGACCGGGCAGCCACGGAGTGACATACGCGACTCTTGCCGGTCGGAAGCGTTCGCTGAGGTTAGGCTGCCGCTCATGCGATTCGGGGTGCTCGGCCCACTTGAGGTACGGACCGTGACGGGACGACCGGTTCGGGTCCCCGAAGTCAAGGTCCGCATGCTGCTCGCGACCCTGCTCGCCCACCATGGTCAGGTGGTCCCCACCGCTCGTCTCATCGAGGCGTTGTGGGGCGGCGCGCCGCCCGCCAATCCCATGGCGTCGCTGCAGGCCAAGGTCTCGCAACTGCGGCGGGCCCTGGAGGACGCCGAGGAGGGCTCCCGCGACCTGGTGGTGCACCGGCCGCCGGGCTACACGCTGCGCGCGGAGAAGGACGCCCTCGACGTACAGCGCTTCCGCGCCCTCGTGGCACACTCCCGCACACTGGCCGAGCCACGGGCGCGGGCGGACGTTCTCGCGGACGCGCTGGCGCTGTGGCGCGGTCCGGCCTTCACAGACTTCACCGACTTCGCCGACGAGCCCTTCGTACGGGCGGCGATCGACCAGCTGGAGGAGGAGCGGCTGACAGCGGTCGAGGAGCACTCCGAGGCACGGCTCGAACTGGGTGAGCACAGCCTGCTGGTGGGCGAGTTGAGCGCGCTGACGACGGCCCATCCGCTGCGTGAACGGCTGCGGATGGCGCACATGCGGGCGCTCTATCAGGTCGGCCGGTCGTCGGAGGCGCTGGAGAGTTACACGGATCTGCGCCGTCATCTGCGCGAGGAACTCGGCCTTGTGCCCGGCCAGGCCATCGACGCGCTGCAACAGGCCATCCTGCGGCAGGATCCGCCGCTGCTGGAGCCGAGCCGGCCGGTCGCGGCCCAGCGGTCCGTGGGGCGGTCGTGCGGCAATCTGCCGGACACCCCGGGCGCGTTGCTGGGGCGGGACGACGCGTTGCTCCAGGGGACGCGTCGGGTGACGGCACACCGGCTGGTGACGATCACCGGTCCCGGAGGCGTCGGCAAGACCCGGCTGGCGCTGGCGACGGCGCAGGGGCTGTCCGGTGAGTTCCCGGACGGTGCCTGGCTGGTGGAGTGCGGAGGTCTGGGCGCGCCCGGACCGGCCACCGAACGCTGGCACCTCGCCCAGCACGTGCTGGAGACGCTCGGTGTCCGGGAAGCGGCGGGCCACAGCGATGTGCCGAGCGCGGACGGGTCGCGGGCGCAGCGGCAGCTCGTGGATTTCGCGGCGGCCCGCCGGATGCTCCTCGTACTCGACAACTGCGAGCATGTGCTGGACGACGCCGCTGAACTGGTGCGGCGATTACTGGAGCAGGCGCCGGGCGTGAAGGTGCTGGCCACGAGCCGCGAGCCGCTGCGGCTGGCGGGTGAGGCGGTGCTGCCCCTGCCGCCGCTGCGGCTGCCGGAGTCGGCGGACCCCGCCGAGCTGGAGGAGTCCAGTGCCGTCCAGCTGTTCGTCGAACGGGCGCGGTCCGCCGACCCGTCCTTCGTCCTGGACGCCGAGACGGCCCCCGCGGTCGCCGCCATGTGCCACCGCCTGGACGGCATCCCGCTGGCACTGGAGCTGGCCGCGACCCGGGTGCGGGCGCTGGGCGTGCACGAGTTGCTCGACCGGCTCGACGACCGGTTCCGGGTCCTGAACTCCGGCTACCGCGGCGCCCCGCGCCGCCAGCAGACCCTGCACGCCACCATCGAGTGGAGCTGGAGTCTGCTCAGCCCTCAGGAGCAGGTCGTGCTGCGGCGGTTGTCCGTGCACTCCGGCGGGTGCACGCTGGCCGCGGCGGAGGAGGTGTGCGGCGGGGGCGAGGTGGCCGCCGACGAGGTCATGGACATCCTCGCCCGGCTGGTGGACCGGTCGCTGGTCACGCGCTCCGACAGCCCGGCCGGCCCCCGCTACCGGATGCTGGAATCGGTGTGCGCCTACGTCAAGTCCCGGCTGGCGGAGTCCGGTGAGGCCGCGGAGGTGGCACGGCGGCACGCCGTCCACTACACCGAGCTGGCCGAGCGGGCACGGCCGCACCTGCACGGGCCCGAACAGCACATCTGGCTGCGGCGGCTGTCCGCGGAGTCCGCCAACTTCCGGCGGGCCGTGGAGGAGGCGGTGACCGAGGGGGCCGCCGACCTGGCCCTGCGGCTCGTCGACTCACTGGTCTGGTTCTGGCTTCTGATGGGCCGGCTCACCGAGGCGCGGGGCGCGCTGTCCTGCGCCCTGGCCGTCGCTCCCGAGGAGTCGGCACCGGCCGTCGAGGCGGCCACCTGGTGCGAGGGGATCGGGCTGCTGCTGGGCGAGATCGAACCGGAGGAGCAGTGTCTGGCGCCGCAGGACCGGATCCGGGGGGAGCAGCGTTCGGTGGGCATCGCACGCGCCACCTGGTTCGTGGGGCACGCGCTGTGGGAGGTGGGCGCGCTGGCCGCGGCCGAGCGCTGGGTCAACGCGGCGCTGACCGAGTTCCGTGCGCTGCGCGACGCCTGGGGGGTGGCGGCCGCCCTCAGCAGCCGGGCCGCGCTGGCGATGACCACGGGCAACCTGGAGGCGCTGCACGACGACGCCTTGGAGGCGCGGGCACGGTTCACCGATCAGGGTGACGCCTGGGGCCAGCTGAAGGCGGCGCAGGCACTGGCCGTGCACGCGGAGATCACCGCGGCGTACGACGAGGCCGCCCAGCTGCACCGCGAGGGGCTGCGGATGGCCGAGCCGCTGGAGCTGTGGTCCGAGGTGTCGCGCCAGTTGTCGGGCCTGGGCCGGATCGCGCTGCTGTCCGGGCGGTACGACGAGGCGGAGGAGCTGCACCGGCGGTCGCTGCGGCTGGCGGCCGAGCAGGGCAACCAGCCGGCGGAGCAGATGGCCGAGCTCGGGCTCGCCCTCGGCGCCCGGCGCCAGGGCGACCTGGAGACCGCGGAGGCGCATCTGCTTCCGTGGCTCGACTGGAACCGCAGCCGGGGGGCGAGCAACGGCCTCGCCCTGATCCTCGCCGAGCTGGGTTTCTGCGCGGAGCTGCGGGGGGACGCCGAGAACTGCCTCGCCCTGCACCGGGACGGACTGGCGTCCGCGCTGGCGTCCGAGGATCCGCGGGCCGTCGCCCTCTCGCTGGAGGGGCTGGCCGGAGGCTACGGCCTGGCCGGACGGCCGGCCAGGGCAGCACGCCTGCTCGGCGTCGCGGAGGCGACCCGGAACCGCTCCGGGGCGCCCCTGCCGCCCGCCGAGCGCGCCGATGTGGACCGCATCTCCGCCCAGTTGCGTGCGACGTCCGGGACGGAGGCGTTCGCCGTCGAGTTCGCCGCCGGCTGGCTCGTGGACCACCGCAGGGCAGCGGAAGAGGAACTGCCGGCCGCCGGGGACGACCGGGCCGCCCACGGCCAGGAGCCGCACGAACCTCCCACGGCCGTCCTCCGGGCGGAGTCGCCCGGCCGGAGCCGACGACGCCGTGGGCCGCGACCGCCCCATTTGTTCAGCCAGACCTCGCCCACCGCCTTCGGCGGCGAGGACGGCGAGAGCGGCCCGGGCCGGGAGATCCCGGCCTGACCGTCCCCGTGTGCCTCCCGACGACGCCCACCCCGCCGCCGGCCGGACCGGGGCGAGGTGGGCGGGTGTGCCGTCGTGGTGGACGCGGTCAGCGGTGGGACTCGTCCGTCCAGAGGCGGCTGCTCAGGTCCGCGCCGCGCAGTACCTGAACGCGCCAGGGATCGATCCGGATCAGGCCGTACTTCGGGTCGGCCGGGCCCCGCCAGAAGTTGCCCGGGTTGTAGCCGACGCCGCGCGGGCTGCCCTTGGCGTACAGCTCCCAGGCGTAGGTCTTGGTCTCCAGGTCCTCCGCCCAGTGGGAGACGCTGTCGACGAAGACCGCGTTCTGCCGGGGATTCCAGTACGAATACGTGGTGTGTGGATTGTTCGCCAGGTGGGCCACCTTGACCGGGGTCTTGTAGGCGGCCAGCCAGCCGACCGGCTTACCGTCCACCGTTTCCCAGATGGGCAGCAGAACACGCGCCCGCGGTCTTCCCTTCTTGTCGACAGTGATCATCGTGCAGTACACGATGTCCTGGATGTAGTTCACGAAGGCGTCCTCGATTTCCGAGAACGAAGCAACCTTCACAGCACCCATGTGCGGCACCTCGAAAATTCGTCGAAAAGCAGAATGCGGGCGATGTGCCCCCAGTCGACCTCAGCGTGCCGCACACTCCGCTCCGGGAGAAGAAGGCACTTTGAAGTCACCGACTCACCGCGGGAGAACCCGGTTCACGGCCTTTCAGGCGTCCCACGCACCGCGCCCCGCGGCTTCCCGCGCGAAATCCGCGAAGTCCCGCGGGGCCCGCCCCAGGACACGCTCCACGGTGTCGGTCGGAGTGGCGTTCAGGTTCCGGCGGATCTGCCCGGCGAGGTCGGCCACGAAGCCCGCGTAGTCGGCGGGGACGTCGTAGGAGAGCAGCTCGGCGACGTAGTCGTCGGGTGCGACGGGGAGGTAGGTGACCGCTCGCCCGCGGGCCCCGGAGATCTCCTCGGCCGCCTCCGCCAGGGTGAGCGCGCGGGCCCCGCTGAGGTCGTAGACCTGCCCGGCGTGCCCGTCGTCGAGCAGTGCCGCCGCGGCCACCTCGGCGACGTCGCCCGCGTCCACGAACGGCTCGCGGCCGTCCCCGGTGGGCAGCCGGATCTCGCCCGCGCGTACGGCGTCCAGCAGCACGCCCTCGTCGAAGTTCTGGAAGAACCAGTTGGGCCGCAGCACGGTCCACTCCGCACCGGAGTCGCGCACACCGCGCTCGCCGGCGCCGAGGTCCTTGCCGCCCACCAGGCCCGTGGTGCGGGCCTGGAGCAGGACGAGGCGGCGTACGCCGCACTCGACCGCGAGCTTGGCCAGGGCGCCGATCTCGGCCTCGGCGTCCCATGCGCCGGGCTGGTCCTGCCGGTCGACGAGGTAGGCGGCGCGAACGCCGGTGAGGGCGGGCTCCCAGGTGCGATCGTCGTTCCAGTCGAACCGGACCTGCGCGGACCGGCCGGCGGCGCGCACCGACGCGCCTCGCGCGCGCAGGCTCGCGGCGACCCTGCGTCCCGTCTTCCCGGTGCTGCCCAGCACCAGGATGTCTGTCTGCGTCATGGCTTCGTCTCCCGTACTGGATGGGCCGTGCTGAATTCCGGCCGTGCTGTGGGATGTGGGACCGCGCCGGCGCACGCTCCCCGGACGCGGGGGCCGCCGGACGGGGGACGGTCCGGCGGCCCCTGCGGGAGTGCGGCCCGGCACGACCGGGCGTGGCCGCTCAGAGGAACGGCGTGTCCGGCTCCAGGCCGAGGAGGGAACGGCCGTGCACCTCCTGGTTGGTGTTGAAGGCGAACAACGCGTGCAGGGCGAGGCCGCGCATGTCCCGGTGGAAGCGCTGCAACGGAACGTCCCGCATGATCACCGACGCGCCGGCCGCCTCGAAGAGTCCGTCGACGGCCTCCTTGGCCAGCTGGATCGCGAACGCGGCCTGGCCGCGCGCCTCGGCCCGCTCCGCGACGGACGGCAGGGTGCCGGCGTCGGCGTGCCGTTGCAGCCGCCGCAGCCAGGTCTCCTGCAGTGCCTCGGCGGCGGCGATCCGGTTGGCGGCGGTGGCGACCTGGATCTGGGTCAGCGGGGACTGGCTCTGGTCGGTCCACGACGTGTAGGTGATGCCTCGGCCGGGCAGCCGCTCAAGGAACAGCTCGTACGCGCCCCGCGCGATGCCCAGGTAGGCCGCGCTGCCCTGCGCCATGAAGAACGGGATGAAGGCGTAGTTGCGGCCGGCGGCACCGGTGTCGGCGCGGTCCCCGGTGGTGCCGGCGAGCACGTCGAGCAGGCTGACCACCCGGTGGGCCGGAACCTTGACGTCTGTCGCGCCGACCGTGGAACTGCCGGTGCCGGCCGCGGCGGAGGTGTGCCAGTCGTCGGCGATCGTCAGCTCGGAGAACGGCACCAGCGCCGCGTGCGGCACGGGGGTGCCGTCGGGCCCGTTCAGCAGTGCCGCGAGCAGGCCCCAGCCGGCGCCGCGGGCACCGGAGATCCACTTCCAGCTGCCGCTGAGGGAGTAGCCGCCGTCCTCGGCGGTGAGTGTGCCGGTCGGCGTGAAGCCGGTGGACACCCGTGCCGAGCCGTCGGCGTAGACCTCCTTCTGCGCCTCGTCCGGGAACAGGCTCGGGACCCAGGAGCTGGACACGTAGATCATCGCGACCCAGCCGGTGGCGGTGTCGGCGCGGGAGATCTCGCTGATAATGCGCACCTGGTCGGCGACGGGGGCCTCGAGGCCGCCGAAGCGAGCCGGAACGTTGAGACGGAAGACACCGGCCTTTTCGAGGAGATCGATGTTCTCTTCCGGAATCCAGCGACGTTCCTCGGCCGGTGCCCCGGATTCCCGGAAACGGCCGGCCAGGTCGGCCACCTTGTCGAACACCGCAGCGGTCGCGCCTTCGTTCGTGGTCATTCTGCCTCCTCGGCTCCTGTCCGGTTTACGGAATTCAGTGTGCCGAGGAGGGCTCTTGGGCCGGTAATCGCGGAATCTCAGGGCGGCGGGCCGGGTGTGCGGACGGTCAGCGGCCGGTAAGCATCGGAATTGGCCGGGAAGAACGGGATGAGCGGGAAGGGCGGGAAGAAACGGGATGAGCGGGAAAAGGAGTTCGCCCCAGGCGCGGGGGATTGCCTGGGGCGAACGCAGGGGGCCCGTGAAACGGGTCTGGGGTCAGCGCGCGGTCTCCGCCGACTCCAGGACGGGGCCGGCCTCGGCGGCCGGCTCGGCCGTGGCCGCGCCGCTCTTGCCGCGCAGCCCGAACATGCTGATCACGACGGCGACGACGGCGGCGATCAGCGGGACGAGCAGGGCCGCGCGGTGACCGTCGAGCATCTCCTGGGGGCTGGTGCCGTCCGTAGCGGCGGTGATCGCCGTGGTGGCGGAGGACAGACCGAGCGCGGCGCCGAACTGGAAGGAGGTGTACAGCAGTCCGCCGGCGACGCCCTGCTCCTCCTCCGCGATGCCGTCGGTGGCGACGATGGTCAGCGGGCCGTAGGCGAGCGAGAAGGCGAGGCCCAGGATGATGAGGCTCGGGAACATCATCATGTACGTCCAGTCGAGGCCGACGGGCAGCATCAGGGCGTACGAGAGCGTGGCGAGCAGCAGACCGCCGAAGATGACCCGGCCGTTGCCGAACTTCTCCACCAGCTTCGGGGTGAGGGTCGGCGACAGGATCGCGTCGATGCCGATCACGATCATGGCGAAGCTGGTCTCCAGCGTGGACCAGCCGCGCAGTTCCTGCAGGTACAGCACGATGATGAACTGGAAGCCGAAGAACCCGGCCGCGAAGAGCAGTCCCGCGAGGTTTGCCCGGACCAGGCTGCCGTTGCGGAAGATGCCGAGCCGGACCAGCGGCGTGGACGACTTGCGCTCGATCAGTACGAACACCAGGAACAGCGCCAGGCTGGCGGCGACGATCAGCGCGGTCTCGCCGACCGGCTCGTGACTGGCGCGCTCGACGGCGACGACCAGCAGCAGGATGGCCGCCGTGACGCTGATCGCACCGCCGACGTCCATACGCTGTCCGGCGCGGTCGGGCTTGGGCGACTTGGGGATGAGGGCCGCGCCGGCGACCAGGACGATGAACGAGAGGATCACCGGGGCGAAGAACACCCAGCGCCAGTCGGCCGAGGCCAGCAGGCCGCCGACCACCAGGCCGATGGAGAAGCCGCCCGCCGCGGTGCCGGAGTAGACGAGCAGGGCCTTGTTGCGCTGCGGGCCCTCCGCGAAGCTGGTGGTGATGATCGACAGGCCGGCCGGGGTCATGAAGGCCGCCGCCACACCGGTGACGAACCGGGCGACGAGCAGCATCCAGCCCTCGGTCGCGAGTCCGCCGAGCCCGGAGAAGAGCAGGAACACGGTCAGCCAGAACAGGAACATCTGCCGGCGCCCGAAGAGGTCGGCGGCGCGGCCACCGAGCAGCATGAAGCCGCCGTAACCGAGGACGTAGGCGCTCATCACCCACTGGAGCGTGCCGGTGGACAGGCCCAGGTCGGCCCGGATCGACGGCAGCGCCACGTTGAGCATGGCGACGTCGACGCCCTCGAGGAAGATCGCACCACACAGCACGAACAGCACGCCCCAAGCGCGCCCGCTCATGCGATCAGTGCCGCTGTCCGGAGAGGATTGCAGTGCGGACACGGAAATGACTCCTTGCTGGAGAGAAAAGGGGGGAGGAAACGGAACCCGGGCGACCGCTTGGAAATGCGGTTCCCACTTGTAACCACAGGCATCATCCGGCAGTCTGAATGGCTATGGAAGAAGGCACTTTGAAGTCACCCACTCACTGCACGGGTACCGACGACGATTACGAGGTGATGCAGTGGGACACGCGGCAGGGCTGCGAGGTACGCCAGATCCTGGACCGTGTGGCGGACAAGTGGTCCCTGCTGGTGATCGCGCTCCTGGACCGCCGCACTCTGCGTTTCAGCGAACTGCGCCGGCAGATCGAGGGCATCAGTCAGCGCATGCTGACCGTCACGCTGCGTCAGCTGGAGCGGGACGGCCTGATCAAACGCACTGTTCACCCGGTGGTTCCCCCGCGCGTCGAGTATGAGCTGACGCCACTGGGAGGGACCCTGCACAACACCATCCGCACCTTGGTGACCTGGACGGAGGCACACCAGAGCGAGATCTCGGACGCCCGCACCGAGTATGACCAGCGGGCGTCGGCACAGGCCGAGGCGTCCTGAGCCGCCCACCGTTTCCCGATTCGCCTTCGCTGATCCGGCGCGCCGATGTGCCATGCGTTCTCGGCGCGCCGAACGCATGCCTGGCCGATTACTCGGCGATTACTCGCCGATTACCGGAAACTGCCCCCTGAATGACCTCCGAATGGCCAGCGAGTGAGCAGCGAATGGGCCCTGAATGCGGACCGAATAGGCGTCCGAATGTGCGGTGGAATGACTCGCCGGTGACCGCATGGTGGCCTGCTGATGCTCCGGGCGGCCTACCTTCCGGGCGGGATGCCCGAGTTCCCTCGGGCACGGCCACTTCGGAGGAATGCGTGACTGAACGTCAGGAATCAGCCGTCCTGCTGGATTCCGTTCGCGCCGCCGCTCCCGTGATCCGGGAGCACGGCGCCGAGGCGGAGGAACGGGGGCAAGTACCTCGGGAGACCCTCAGACTCCTGAACCGGGCAGGGGTGTTCCGCATGGCGGTGCCCGAGCGGTTCGGAGGTCTGGACCTGCCCCTGGCCCGGCAGGCGGAGGTGGTGGGCGAGGTGGCCCGCGCCTGTCCGTCCACCGGCTGGAACATGACGGTGTGGCTCACCGGCGCGGTGATGGCCGGACTCTTCCCGGACCAGGCGCAGAAGGAGGTGTTCGACGGGGGCGCCGTACGGGTGTCGCTCGGTTTCGCGCCCACCGGACGCCTCACTCCGGTGGACGGCGGCTATCTGCTGACGGGCCGCTGGAACTACAACTCCGGCTGTCACGCGGCCGACTGGGACTGCGTGGCCGCGGTGCTGGAGCGTCCGGACGGCGAGGAGGGTGATGAGGAGGAGTTCTTCGCGCTCGTACCGCTGACGGAGCTGTCCATCGTCGACGACTGGGACGTGTCGGCGGGACGCGGCACCGGCAGTGCCACCGCCGTCGCCGAGCGGGTCTTCGTCCCCGCCCATCGGCTGATCTCGTACGAGGGTGCCGTGACCGGCGAGACTGGCGAGCGGTGGAACGCCCAAGTGCCGGGAAGGGGCTACGGTGCAGTCGCGTTCATCATGACGCTGTACGCGACGATGGCCTCGGGCATCGCGCGCGGCGCGTACGAGCTGTTCCTGGAACGGCTCCCCGGGCGCGGCATCACCTACACCTCCTGGGAGGACCAGCGGCAGCACCCGCTGACACAGCAGCAGGTGGCCGCCGCCGCCAACCGGATCGAGGCGGGCTCCGCGCTCGTCGGCCGGGTGACCGCGCTGCTCCAGGAGCGCGCGGACGCCGGCGTACCGCCCACGGACGAGGAGAAGGCGCAGGTCCGCGGCCGCGCGGCGTTCGCGGCGGAGCTGGCGAAGGAGGCCGTGGAGTTGCTGTACTCGATGAGCGGCGCCTCCGTGATCAAGCGGAGCGTGCCCTTCCAGCGCTATCACCGCGACCTCCTCGGCTTCTCACTGCACGCCCTGGCCCAGGTGCACACCAACCTCGAGGTGCAGGGCCGGGTCCTGCTCGGACTCGATCCGGGCAGCGACATCCTCTGACCACCCGAGCGCGGCTTCCGGGGGGGGGGGGGGGGGGTTGGGGTGGGGGGGGGACCCGGGCGGGGGCGGGGCTGGGAGGAAGGCGGGGCGCGGGGGCGAGGCCCTGGCCTGGAGCGGAGCTGGGACGAGGGCGGCGCGCGGGGCGGAGCCCTGGCGTGGAGCGGGGCTGGGCTGCGGGTGACGCGTGGGGGCGGAGCCCCAGCCTGGAGCGGAGCTGGGAGGAGGGCTGGGCGTGGGGGTGAGGGGGTGGGCATGGGGCCGGCATGTGCGGCGCGGGGGCGGGGCCGCGGGGCTGACAGCGCGGCGGTCCGGTCCTCCCGCCGGAGGGCCGGACCGCTCACCGCCGACCGGATCCCTGGGGAGCCGGTCGGTGGTCACCGAGCCCGGTGGTCACCGAGCCTGTGCCGGAGTGCGGGGCCTACGAATCAGCCGGTCAGGCCGGAGCCGTCCCCACTGCCGGTGCCCGTGCCGTCACCGGCGTTCCCGGCACCGGCACCGGCATCCCCGCTGCCGGCACCGGCACCGGCATCCCCGGCACCGTCACCGGCGTCACCGGCACCCGCGCCGCCCACCTCGTCACCGCCGCCGACGGCGTCGCCGCCCCCGGCCTCTTCGCCGCCGGCCTGGTCACCCGCGCCGGCCTCCTCGCCGCCCGCCTGGTCACCCGCGCCGCCGGCCTCCTCGCCCGCGCCGCCCGCCGCGTCGCCGCCGAGGGTGGCGCCGACGGCTTCCAGGGCCGTGGTGACCGGCTGGAAGAAGGTCTCGCCGCCGACCGCGCAGTCCCCGCTGCCGCCTGAGGTCAGGCCTATCGCGAGGCCGTCCTGGGTGAAGAGGGAGCCACCGCTGTCGCCCGGTTCGGCGCACACGTCGGTCTGGATGAGGCCGGTGACCGTCCCCTCGGGGTAGTTGACGGTGGCGTCCAGGCCGAGGACCTGGCCGTCGGCCAGACCGGTGGTGCTGCCCATGCGGAAGACCTGCTGCCCGACCGTCGCCTCCGATGCCTGGCTGATCTGGACGGTCTGGTCCCCGAGGTTGACCTCGCTCGGCGCCTCGGTGGCGGGGCCGTCGTACTTGACGAGCGCGAAGTCGCCCTCGCCGGGGAAGACCGCCTGGTCGACGGTGGCGATCGGCTGTCCGTCCTGTGCGTCGGACCACTGGTCGTCCGCGACGCCGCAGTGACCGGCCGTCAGGAAGGCGGGCGAGCCGTCGCCCGCGGTGACGTTGAAGCCGAGGGAGCAGCGCGCGCCGCCGCCGAAGATGGCGTCGCCGCCCGACACGAAGGTCTTGAAGGTGCCCGCGGACTTCTTGATGGTCGCCATGCCGGAGCCGAGGTTCTCGACGGTGGACTCCAGCCGGTCCCAGTCGGCGCCGGTGACGGTGCTGTCGGCGGTCACCAGAAGCTTGTTGGTGCGCGGGTCGATCGCCCACGAGGTGCCCGGGATGGTCGCCTCCGACTTCAGCGTCCGCGCGCCGGTCCGCAGCTCGCCCATGCTGTTGTCGACCTCGCGGACGTCCGCGCCCGCCTTCTTCGCCTGCACGATGACCTGGTTGTTGTCGCCGGGTACGACGTTGACGACGAGCTGCTGCTCGCCTGCGTCGTAGTACGACCCGGCGAAGGCGTCGCCGAGCAGGCCGGCGAGCTGCGAGGCGAGATCCGACGCGTCCCCCGCCTTCAGGGTCCTCGGCGCCGCCGCGGCGTCGTCCGAGGACCCGCCGTCCTGCGAGGCGTTGGCGTTCGGCAGCAGGATCGCGGCCGCGCCGAGCGCCACCACACCGCCTGCCGCCATCGCGGCCTTGCGCTTCGGAATTCGCTTGTGACTCAACCTTCTCGACCTCCTGGGACGGGGTCCGTGCCGCCGGTCCGGCAGCTGTTGGGGGGGCGCCTGGATGGCTGTTGGTACGCACGGGCCGGACAGGCCGTTCAATCGCACCGGATTGACACACTCCGCATTCGTCCGGTAACGCTCTGTTCCGATCACGGAGCGGAATCCATGCTTCAGCGAATCTGCACATCGAATGCCCAACCCGGTCATCCTCGGTGGGGGATCTGCACAAACCCGAAGCGCTCGGCACGCCTTTGGGGCGGGTGTGCCGGATTCGCCTCCGTACGGGCAAGGGGCCGCACGGGACGATGTCGCGCCTCGTGTGAAGAAGTCGCCGCGAAGGCGTGCCCACTCCTGCACGGTTGGACGCCCAGGCGTTGCAAGTGCCCTGGTGGGACGGGGTGCTTGATTGGAAGCGCGGACCGGCAGCGTGCTTTGATCCATCGCACCGCGGGGGCCGCGGAGGGCTCCGGAAAAGGGCGCCCGGCGCCTGCGGTCGCGGCCGTCATCTGTCCCCAGAGGGGGCCGCTCCCCCCTTGTGAAATGGCTATACGAAGGGAAGTTCCATCATGAACTCCACCCCCCAGGTTGAGACCGTCGAGATCTCCGACGCCGACCTCGACAACGTCTCCGGCGGCCTGAACGTCAACGCCGTCGGCACCGTCACCGGCCTGGTGGACGGCATCGCCCCGGTCTCCGGCCTGCTCAACACCGCCGTCGGCACCGTCGAGGGTGTCACCGGCCTGAACACGGCCCCGGTCACGGGCCTGGTCGCCGGTCTCTGATCGCGCCCATGTGCCGCTGAGTCCCGGAGCCGTCCAGGCTCCGGGACTTTTCGGCCGTTGTGCCGCGGTTCGCCCTCCGCGGCTTCGCCGGAAGACCCTGGGATACGTCCGACGTGCAGTTCCGCCAACAGGCCCTCGCAAAACTCCAGTCACCGGAGGAACTCGACCTTCCGGTGCGTTTCGCCCGCCCGCAGGGCTGGCTGGTGCTGTCCGTGACCGTGGTCGCGATGGCCGCCGCCTCCGTGTGGGCGGTGAGCGGCTCGGTGACCTCCACGGTCGGCGCGCCGGCCATCCTCACGCACGGACAGGGCAGTTACCTCCTGCAGAGCCCGGTCTCCGGCCAGGTCACCGCCGTCCTCGCGCGCCAGGGTGAGCGGCTCGCCGCCGACTCCCCCGTGCTGAAGGTGCGTACCAGCGAGGGCGAGACCGTGGTCCGCACGGTCGACGCCGGCCGGGTCAGCGCGCTCGCCGCCACCGTCGGGCAGATCATCCAGACCGGCGCGAACGTCGCCTCCGTGGAGAAGGTCGCGCGCGCCGACGACCCGCTCTACGCCACCGTCTACGTCCCCGCCGAGAAGGCCGCCGCCATCCCCGCCCACGCCTCCGTCGACCTGACCGTCCAGTCGGTGCCGGCGCAGCAGTACGGCGTACTGCACGGGGAGGTGAAGTCGGTCGACCGCTCGGTGCAGTCGGCGCAGACGATCGGCGCGTTCCTCGGCGACAGCCAGCTCGGCGAGCAGTTCACCAATGAGGGCAGGCCGGTGGCCGTGACGGTCCGCCTGGACACCTCGAAGTCCACGAAGAGCGGCTACGAGTGGTCGTCCGCGGACGGGCCGCCGTTCGACCTGACCTCCATGACCATGGCCACGGGTTCCATCCGGCTGGCCGACGAGCGTCCCGTCGATTGGCTGCTGCCGTGAGCACCGCACAGGAGACCCGGGGCAGACGCCGCGCCGCCCCGCCGAAGCGCAGGGTGCCCAGGAGCCGGGCGAAGACCGTCCGTACCCCCACCGTCCTCCAGATGGAGGCCGTGGAGTGCGGCGCCGCCTCGCTCGCCATGGTGCTCGGCCACTACGGCCGGCACGTCCCGCTGGAGGAGCTGCGCATCGCCTGCGGTGTCTCCCGGGACGGCTCGCGCGCCAGCAACCTGCTCAAGGCCGCGCGCGGCTACGGCTTCACCGCCAAGGGCATGCAGATGGACCTGGCCGCCCTCGCCGAGGTGACGGCGCCGGCCATCCTGTTCTGGGAGTTCAACCACTACGTCGTCTACGACGGCGTGGGGCGCCGTTTCGGCCGCCGCGGGGTGTTCATCAACGACCCCGGCAAGGGCCGCCGCTTCGTGTCCCTGGAGGACTTCGACGGGTCCTTCACCGGGGTCGTACTGACCATGGAGCCCGGCGACGACTTCACCCGGGGCGGCCGGAAGCCCGGCGTGCTGGGCGCGATGCCGGCCCGGCTGCGCGGCACCGCGGGCACGCTGCCCGCCGCCCTGCTGGCGAGCCTGCTGCTGGTGGCGGTCGGCGCGGCGGTGCCGGCACTCAGCCGCACCTACATCGACATGTTCCTGATCGGGGGGCAGACCTCGCTGCTCGGCGTGCTGTTCGCGTCGATGGGGGCCTGCGTACTGCTCACGGTGGTGCTGACGTGGCTCCAGCAGGCGAACCTGCTGCACGGCCGCATCATCTCCTCCACCCTCTCCAGCGCCCGCTTCCTGCGCCACCTGCTGCGGCTGCCGGTGACCTTCTTCTCCCAGCGCAGCCCGGCCGACCTGGTGCAGCGCCTCCAGTCCAACGACGCCGTCGCCGAGACGCTGGCCCGCGACCTCGCCGCGGCGGGCGTCGACGCGATCGTCGTCGTCCTGTACGCCGTGCTGCTGTACACGTACGACCCCCAGCTCACCTTCGTCGGCATCGGTGTGGCGCTGCTCAACATCCTCGCGATGCGCGTCGTCATCCGGCTGCGCGCGACCCGTACGGCGAAGCTGCGCGCGGACACGGCGCGGCTGACCAACACCGCGTACACCGGCCTCCAGCTGATCGAGACGATGAAGGCGACCGGCGGTGAGGACGGCTACTTCCGCAAGTGGGCGGGGCAGCACGCCACCACCTTGGAGGAGCAGCAGCGGCTCGGGGTGCCGAGCGCCTGGCTGGGCGTGGTCGCGCCGACGCTCGCGACACTCAACAGCGGGCTGATCCTGTGGATCGGCGGCATGCGGGCGGTCGAGGGACACATCTCGGTCGGCCTGCTGGTCGCCTTCCAGGCGCTGGTGGTCCGCTTCACGGCCCCGCTGACCCGGCTGAACGGTGTCGCGAGCCGCATCCAGGACTTCGCGGCCGACGTGGCCCGGCTGAAGGACGTGGAGAACTTCCGCGCCGACCCGCTCTACGACCGTCCCGGCGGGATCGACTCCACCCGCCGGCTGCACGGCCATGTCGAGCTGCAGAACGTCTCCTTCGGCTACAACCCGCTCGACAAGCCCCTGCTCACCGGCTTCGACCTGACCGTCGGGCCGGGGCAGCAGGTGGCCCTGGTCGGCGGCTCGGGCAGCGGCAAGTCCACCGTGTCCCGGCTGATCTCGGGGCTGTACGCCCCGTGGGACGGCGTGATCCGCATCGACGGCCAGCGGCTCGATGACATCCCGCGCGGGGCGCTCGCGTCCTCCGTCTCCTTCGTCGACCAGGACGTGTTCCTCTTCGAGGGCTCCGTCCGCGACAACGTGGCGCTGTGGGACCCGTCGGTCCCGGACGACGCGGTGGTGGACGCCCTGCGCGACGCCGCGCTGTACGACGTGGTGATGCGCCGCCCGGGCGGCATCCACAGCCGGGTCGAGCAGGACGGCCGGAACTTCTCCGGCGGGCAGCGCCAGCGCCTGGAGATCGCGCGGGCCCTGGTGCGCCGGCCCAGCATCCTCGTCCTCGACGAGGTGACCAGCGCCCTGGACGCGGAGACCGAGCTGGTGGTCATGGACAACCTGCGCCGGCGCGGCTGTGCCTGCGTGGTGATCGCGCACCGGCTCAGCACCGTCCGGGACAGCGACGAGATCGTCGTACTCCAGCACGGCACCGTCGTGGAGCGCGGACGGCACGAGGAACTGGTCGCGCACGGTGGCGCGTACGCGGCGCTGGTCAGGGAGCGGTGAGATGACGACCCTGCACGAAGGACAGGGCGACCTCGTCCTCGGGGCGCTCGGCTCGCTGGGTACCCGCGTCGACTGCGCCGGCTTCAACCGCCTGGACCTGGAGGGTCCGCAGGTGCTGTGGCTGGTGGCGTCCGGCGCGGTCGACCTGTTCGCGGTGGACGCCGGGGAGCAGGGCCACTGGCACCACCTGGGCCGTCTGGAGGCGGGCTCGGTGCTGCTCGGGCCGGTCGCCGGGCCCCAGCACACACTGGTCGCGCGTCCGCTGCGGGACTGCGTGGTGCACCGCATCGGGCTGCGCGAGCTGTACCAGCCGGCCAGCACGCAGACGTGGTCCTACGACGAGTACGGCAACCCCCAGTACGTACCGCCGACGACGAGCCCGCTGGAGTACGCCCTCGCCCTCGGCGTGGGCCGCAGTCTGACCGTCCTCTTCCAGGCGCCGATGGCGACCGAACGGGCCGCGGCGCCCACCGACGACGACGTCTTCTGGATGCAGGTGCCGCCCGGCAGCGTGCAGTACGGGGCGCTGTACGGCGACGAGGCGGCCGCCGACCTGCTGATGGACCCCGCGCTGTGGCAGAGCATGGTCGACCAGCAGTACCGGCTGCTGACCACGCTGGACCGCTGG
The DNA here is from genome assembly GCF_042268605.1 of Streptomyces sp. NPDC056296. Lineage (NCBI taxonomy): Bacteria > Bacillati > Actinomycetota > Actinomycetes > Kitasatosporales > Streptomycetaceae > Streptomyces > Streptomyces sp. NPDC056296. The sequence continues at coordinate 162,555 of NZ_JBHJRX010000002.1, forward strand.
ATCGAGCAGCTGGAGCGCACCCACGAGACCCGTACCGCGGCCGGCATCAAGGCCGGTGAGGCGGTACGCGCCCAGGCCGACCGGACGCTGCTGGCCTCCATCGGCAAGCGGTCCGGGCAGCGCACCACGGCCGCCGACGCGGACGCGACGTACGCGGCGTGCAAGCTGGTCGCCCGCGCCGCCGGAATCCCGCTCGCCGAGCCCGCGCAGAACGGCACGGAGAGCGACCGGCTCGACCCGGTGGAGCGGATCGCCGTCGCCTCCCGCGTGCGCACCCGCACCGTGCGGCTGGACGACCGCTGGTGGCGGGACGACGTCGGGCCGCTGATCGGTCACCGCGCCCTGTCGGGGGCGCCGGTGGCGCTGCTGTGGCGGCGCGGCGGCTACGTGGCCGTCCATCCCGCGACCGGCCGCGAGACGCCGGTCGAGAAGGCGAACGCCGAGGAGTTCGAACCGCGTGCGGTGATGTTCTACCGGCCGCTGCCCGAGCACCGGCTCAGTCCGTTGCGGCTGCTGCGGTTCTGCATGCGGGGCACGCGCGGCGATCTGACCGGTCTGCTGCTCGCCGGACTGGTGACGGTGGGGCTCGGCGCGCTGGTGCCGATCGCGACCGGCAAGGTGCTCGGCGAGTTCGTGCCGAAGGCGCAGACCGGGTTGATCGTGCAGGTCTGTCTCGCGGTGATGCTGAGCAGCGTCGTCGCGGCGGCCTTCATGCTGATGCAGAACCTCACCATCCTGCGGCTGGAAGGACGGGTGGAGGCGACCCTCCAGCCCGCGGTGTGGGACCGGCTGCTGCGGCTGCCGACGAAGTTCTTCACCGAGCGCTCCACCGGTGAGCTGGCCAGCGCGGCCATGGGCATCAGCGCGATCCGCAGACTGCTGGCGGGCGTCGGTCCGACGGTCGCCCAGTCGGTGACCGTCGGGGCGATGAACCTGGGGCTGCTGCTCTGGTACAGCGTGCCGATGGCGCTCGCGGCGATCGGCATGCTGGTGGTCGTGGCCGCCGTGTTCCTGGGGCTCGGGCTGTGGCAGGTGCGTTATCAGCGGCGGCTGGTCAAGCTCACCAACAAACTGAACAACCAGGCGTTCCAGACCCTGCGCGGACTGCCCAAACTGCGCGTCGCGGCGGCCGAGAACTACGCGTACGCGGCGTGGGCGGAGCAGTTCGCGCGCAGTCGTGAGCTCCAGCAGCAGGCGGGACGCGTCAAGAACCTGAACGCGGTGCTGGGCGCGGTGTACCTGCCGCTGTGCACGCTGCTGATGTTCATGCTGCTGGCCGGTCCGGCACGCGGTTCGATGTCGGCGGCCGAGTTCCTCACCTTCAACGCGGCGGTGACGATGCTGCTGACCTCGGTCACCCAGCTGACCGGCGCGTTCGTGTCGGCGGTGGCCGCGCTGCCGCTGTTCGAGGAGATCAGGCCGGTCCTGGACGCCACGCCCGAGGTGCGCACGGGGAGCACCCGGCCGGGGCCGCTGTCCGGGGCGATCGAGGCACGGCGGCTGTCGTTCCGGTACACCGACGACGGGCCGCTGGTCCTCGACGACGTGTCCTTCGGGATCCGGCCGGGCGAGTTCGTGGCGGTCGTCGGTCCCAGCGGCTGCGGCAAGTCGACCCTGCTGCGGCTGCTGATCGGCTTCGACCGGCCGCTGTCGGGCAGCGTCCTGTACGACGGCCAGGACCTCGCCGCCCTCGACCAGTCGGCGGTGCGCCGGCAGTGCGGGGTGGTGCTCCAGCACGCGCAGCCGTTCACCGGCTCGATCCTGGACGTCATCTGCGGCACCGAGCCGTACACGCCGGAGGAGGTGATGGCGGCGGCCGAGATGGCGGGGCTCGCGGAGGACATCAAGCGGATGCCGATGGGCCTGCACACGATCGTCTCGGGCAGCGGGGCGGTCTCCGGGGGCCAGCGGCAGCGGCTGATGATCGCGCAGGCGCTGATCCGCCGACCGCGCGTCCTCTTCTTCGACGAGGCGACCAGCGCCCTGGACAACGAGACGCAGCGCACCGTGATCGAGTCCACCAAGGCCCTCAACGCCACCCGGGTCGTCATCGCCCACCGTCTGTCGACGGTGCTGGACGCCGACCGCGTGATCGTGATGGAGGACGGCAAGGTCGCCCAGCAGGGGCCGCCCGCCGCGCTGCTCGCGGACACCGGCGGCCGGCTGCACGAGCTGGTGCGGCGGCAGCTGGCCTGACAGGGCCCGGACGGACGGAAGCCCGTGCTCCGGACCGTCCGGTTTCCGGCCGTACCGCCCCGGTGGCCGTTGGACCGGCGCCAAAATGGGTACCTGCGCCTTCATGCGTATCAGCGTGGTGGATGTGGGGTCGAACACGGTCCGGCTCATGGTGTCGGACGCGGAGGGCGGGGTGCCGCTGCCGGTCCACACCGCGAAGTGGCGGCTACGGCTGTCCGAGCAGGTCAAGCCGGGGGGCCCGGTCCCCGACGAGGCTGTGGAGCGGCTCGTGGAGGCGGTCGCCGACGCGAACCGGACCGCGGCCCGCTGGGGGGCGGCCGACCCGCTGGCCTTCGCGACCGCCGTAGTGCGCGCCGCGCCCAACCGCCACGAGGTACTGCGCACCGTCCGGGCCCGTACGGGCATCGCCCTGTGCACCCTGCCGGGCGAGGTGGAGGCGGAGCTGACGTTCCTCGGCGCTCGGCGCTGGATGGGCTGGCGGGCCGGACCGCTCGCCCTGCTCGACATAGGCGGCGGCTCACTGGAGATCGCCTTCGGCCGCGGCCGGTTGCCCGACTTCGTGGCCTCGCTGCCGCTGGGCGCGGCACGGCTGACCCACGAGTTCCTCGAGGGCGGCGAGGACGCGCCGGAGCCGGAGCAGGTCCGGGCGCTGCGCCGCAAGGTCCGCCATCAGCTGCGGGACGTCGCGGCGCGGATCCGCTGGGAGGGGCCGCGTACCGCGGTGGCCACCTCGCGGACCTTCCAGCAGCTCGGACGGCTGTGCGGGGCGCTGCCGGGGCGGCACGGCCCCTTCGTGGAGCGGCAGATGCGCTGCTCGGACCTGGGAGAGGCGATCGGCCGGCTGGCCGCCCTGACCGCCGCCGAGCGGGCCCGACTGCCCGGCATCTCCGCCCCGCGGGCGACACAGAGTCTGGCCGGGGCGGTGGTCGGGCACACCGCCATGAAGCTGACCGGACTGGAAACGGTCACGCTCTGCCCCTGGGCGATCCGCGAGGGCATCCTGCTGCGCCACATCGAGGACGGCCCCTCCTGGTGGGCGGAGGTCGTCCGCCGCAACGACGAGGCGGCCGTCCCCGCTCCGATGCCCCTGCGCATCGCGACCACGTCCAGCTGACCACGCGGAACGGGCCACGCCCGGGCCGAGAACACACGACCGAACGGCACCGAACGGTACGAGGAAGAGGAGGCATTCGTGTCCCAGGACGGCGACCGCAGCGACAAGCAGCCCGAGACCGCCATCGAGGAGGTGCTGCGCGAGATCAAGGAGTCCAGGCCCCGCGACGCGGAGTCCGACGAGGGCCCGCACCGGGGCGAGGCGGGCGACGCCACCTCGCCGAACACCGGGGCCCAGCAGGACTCCGAGGGAGAGTGAGGCGGGACCGCGCGCGAACGGGGGTGCCACGGCGGCGTCCGGGTACTCGCGGCGCCATGGAGTACGACCGCGAAGGACCACAGCTGCCGACGGCCCGGGGCCCGCTCTCCGCGGCCGTCGGCGCGTATCTGCTCGAGGCGGGCCCGCTGCCCGGCACGGAGTCCGTCGCCGCCGCGCCGGCGTACGGCGACGATCTGCAGCTCGCCCTGTACCAGTGCTACGAGCTGCACTACCGGGGTTTCGCCGGTGTCTCCCCCGGCCTCGAGTGGGACCCCGACCTGCTGCGTACCCGGGCCGCGCTGGAGCACCGCTTCCTGTCCGCGCTGCGTGCCGACACCCGGGTCCACGACAGCGTGGAGGACGCGGTCGGGGCGCTGCTCGTCGAACCGGTCGACGGGAAGGGCGTCAGCCACTTCCTGCGGGACGAGGGCGAGTTGTGGCACCTGCGCGAGTACGCGGCCCAACGCTCCCTGTACCACCTGAAGGAGGCCGACCCGCACGCCTGGGTGCTGCCGCGGCTGTGGGGGCGCGCGAAGGCGGCGATGGCTGCGGTGGAGTTCGACGAGTACGGCGGCGGCCGGCCCGACCGGGTGCACGCCCGCCTGTTCGCCGACCTGATGACGGACCTGGGCCTGGACACCACGTACGGGCGCCATCTCGACGCGGCCTCCGCCGAGTGCCTGGCCACGGTGAACATGATGTCCCTGTTCGGCCTGCACCGGGCTCTGCGCGGCGCCCTGGTGGGCCATTTCGCGGCGGTCGAGATCACCTCGTCGCCCGGTTCCCGGCGGCTCGCCGAGGCGATGCGCCGTACCGGCGCCGGGCCCGCCGCCGAGCACTTCTACGACGAGCACGTCGAGGCCGACGCGGTGCACGAGCAGATCGTGCGGCACGAGGTGATCGACGGCCTGTTGGAACAGGAGCCGCACCTCGCGGCGGACGTCGCCTTCGGCATCGACGCCACCGGCCACGTCGAGGAACGCTTCGGCGCCCGGCTGCTCGCCGACTGGCGGGCCGGCCGGTCGTCCCTGCTCACAGCGCTGCCCGACCTGACCCGCGAAACTTCCGGAATCTCCCATATTTCGTGACGGCCGGGGTACGTGGGTTCCGTGAATTTCATGGTGCTACCGGGCGTCTACGCCCCTCAGGAGGACACCGCCCTGCTGGCCGGGGCACTGTCCGACGAGTCGCTCCCGCCGGGCGCGGCCGTACTCGACGTGGGTACTGGCACGGGCGCCCTGGCGCTGGCGGCGGCCCGGCGGGGTGCGCGGGTGACCGCGGTGGACGTGTCGTGGCGCGCGGTGTGCGCGGCCCGGGTGAACGCCGCACGGGCCGGGCTGCGGATCCGCGTCCGGCACGGCAACCTCTTCACGCCCGTACGCGGTGAGCCGTTCGACCTCGTGCTGGCCAATCCGCCGTACGTGCCGGCGCCGGGCGGCGGGCGCCGGCCGCGGGGTGCGGCGCGGGCCTGGGACGCGGGCCACGACGGGCGGCTGGTCCTGGACCGGATCTGCCGGGAGGTGCCTGCCCTGCTGCGTCCGGGCGGGGTGCTGCTGCTGGTGCAGTCGGCGCTCAGCGAGCCCGGGCGGACCGTCGGGCTGCTGCGCGAGGCGGGTCTGAAGGCCGCGGTGACCCGGCGGCAGCGGATCGCGTTCGGTCCCGTGGTGCGCGGGCGGGAGCGCTGGCTGCGGCAGCGCGGGCTGCTGTCCCTGGCCGATCACGAGGAGGAGCTGGTGGTCGTCCGTGCCGAACTCCCCGTCTGAGGCCCCCCGCCCGTCCGGCGCCCCGCGCCGGGTCAAGGTCCAGCGCCGGGGGCCGCTGCTGGTGGAAGGTCCGGTGGAGGTGGAGCTGGAGGACGGGACGACGGTGTCGTCCGACCGCTTCCGGGTCGCGCTGTGCACCTGTCGCCGTAGCCGGCGCTTCCCCTGGTGCGACACCAGCCACCGCGCCAGGTCGTCCGGCACGGGTGACGGGCCGGCGCCGGCGGGCTGACGGTTCCCGTCCTGTCCAGTCCTGCCCTGTCTTGTCCTGTCTGTCCTGTCCCTGATTCCGGGGAGAACGGCGGACGGCCCCACTCCGTCCGCCGCTCCCGGTGCGGGACCGCTGGATCCGTACGGAGGCGCTCGCACTCCCCAGTAGCGAGCCGCCGGTCACGCCGCACGGGCCGGGCGGTCCCGGTCCTCAGAACGTGAAGACGCTCGCGCTGCCCGCGTTCTTCACGCACTCGTTGGCGAAGGTGCGCTCGTAGGAGACGTGCCGGCCCTGCCAGACCCCGTCGACGGTGACGACCACGGGCGCGTACTCCCGGGTGCACAGCACGCCGTCGTCCGCGGCCAGGGCGTCGAAGTCGCCGCCCGCGCCGCGCAGTTCCGCGCAGGCCGATGCGGCGGCGGGGTGGGTTCCGGAGGCCTCCGGGGCGCAGGTCAGGGTGACCGCGCGTACCGGTGCGGCGGTGGCAGCGCTCTCTCCGTGCCCCACGGTCAGCACGAGGGCCGAGGGGGCGTAGAGCGACGCGGGGGCGGTGGCCGGGGAGGCGAGGGAGGCCCCGGCGAGTGGCCCGCAGACGGCGGTGGCCGTCAGGCCCAGAGTCGCTGCCCAGCGCGCGGTGTTCCGCATTGTGTGCATCCTTCCGCTCGATATGAGGGTGTCGCCGGACCGGCTCGGTCGGTGCCGGAACGGCGAGCGCGAGTCTGCCGAGTCCGTCGCCGAAACTCATCTCGACCCCACGGGTTTCGGTAACCTTGCGTATTGAATCAGTGGCGCGAAGTCACGGAATTCGAACGTTCCAAGTCCGGAACGGGGCGGTTCTTGATCGGTTCTTGAGGCATGAACTGGCCGAATGGCGTGATCCGCACCTTCGCCAATAGGCCTGAAACACCCCTGAAACAGGCCCGTTCCCCCTGACGACCGACCTCCGCATACTCACCGGTATGGTGCTGACGGCGCGAGCTCGACGACGAGAGGCGGTAGCTGGGGATGGCGAAGCACTGGGCGGACTTCCAGTACGAGATCTATCTCAACGGGATGACGGGTGCCGTGCCGCGGCTGCCCACCGACCTGACCCGGCTGGAGGAACTCGCCGAGCGACGCCTCGGCCCCGGTCCCGTCGGGTACGTCGCGGGCAGCGCGGGTGACGGCAGCACCGCGCGCGCCAACCGGGCGGCTCTGGACCGGCGCCGGATCGTTCCGCGCATGCTGCGGGACGTGCACGAACGCGATCTCTCGGTGGAGGTGCTGGGCCGCCCGCTGCCCGCTCCGCTGGCGCTGGCTCCGGTCGGTGTCCTGTCGATCATGCATCCGGAAGCGGAGCCGGCCGCCGCCCGGGCCGCCGCCGCGCAGGGCGTGCCGTACATCCTGTCCTCGGCGTCGAGCACGCCCATGGAGCAGGTCGCCGAGGCGATGGGCGACGCCGAGCGCTGGTTCCAGCTGTACTGGCCGAAGGACCGCGAGGTGGCCCGCAGCTTCCTGGACCGGGCGAAGGCGGCCGGATACAGCGCGCTGTTCGTCACGCTGGACACGCCTCTGCTGTCCTGGCGCCCGCGCGATCTCGACCAGGCGTATCTGCCGTTCCTGCACGGGGTGGGCACCGCCAACTACTTCTCCGACCCGGCGTTCCGGGCGGGCCTGGCGAAGCCGGTGCACGAGGATCCGAACGCCGCGGTGATGCACTTCGTCGGCATGTTCTCCGATCCCGCCAAGTCCTGGCCCGATCTGGCGTTCCTCCGGGAGAACTGGGACGGCCCGATCGTCCTCAAGGGCGTCCTGCACCCGGACGACGCCCGGCTCGCCGCCGACGCGGGGATGGACGGCGTGGTGGTCTCCAATCACGGCGGCCGTCAGGTGGCGGGCTCCGTCGCGGCGGCCGATGCCCTGCCGCGCGTGGTGGAGGCGGTCGGCGACCGGCTCACCGTGCTGTTCGACAGCGGCGTCCGCACCGGTGACGACGTCTTCAAGGCGCTCGCGCTCGGCGCGCGAGCGGTACTCCTCGGCCGCCCCTACGTCTACGGCCTGGGCCTCGACGGACAGCCGGGCGTCGAGCACGTGATCCGCTGCCTGCTCGCCGAACTCGACCTCACCCTGGCTCTGTCCGGGCACGCTTCCCCGGTCACGCCCGGCCCCGCCGACCTCGTCGAGGATCCTGCGGGACCCTTGGGGTGACGTCCTCGCGACCGACGACTCGCCCCGCGGGCGGCCGTGCCGCCGGCACGGGGCTCGCCGCCGTCATCGCGGCGCGGGTTCCGGTCGCGGCGCCGGTGACCCGTGACGGCCGGTGCGTTGACGGCGGGACCGTCGTGGCCGGTCGCGCCCAGGCGGCGCCAGGCGCACATCCGATCCGCCCCGTCACCCCTTCGGAGCGCCGTCCGACGCACCGGACGTCGCCCGGCCCGCCTCAGCTGCCCGGCAGCTCGACGCGCCGGGCGTCCGGGGCGCCGGTACCGGCGATCGACAGGGAACCCTCCGCCGTCGGTACCGGGTCGGTCCGCCAGCGCTGGCCGTCGGAGCCGTCATGCACCTTGACGACTATGTCGGCGTCCGGGGCACCCGTGGTGGCGGCGAGGGCGAGCTGCTTTTGCCGGCGCGGCACCAGTTCCCCCCGTCCGGTGACGTCGTAGCGCACGTCGTCGCCCCGCTCGGTGCCCTCGTCGGCGCAGGTACCGAGAACGACGACTCCGGCGTCCGCCTGCGAGTCCAGACACAGCCCCGGGTCGGCGGCGCTGCGCAGCAGCCCGTCGTCCTCATAGGTCCACTGCTGGGTCCACGCCTCGGAGCACCTCGCCAGCCGGGCGCCCGCGCCGGCCCTCGGCTCGCCCCGGACGTCGAGGCACAGGTCCGCGGCGACGTTGCGCAGCCGCGCCCGGTCCGCCGCCGTGGGCAGCCCGGCCGCGCCGGGCGGTTTCGGGCGGCTGGTCCCGGACGTGTTGCCGTCGCTGCCGACGGCACTGGTGGAGGCGGCCGGATCGGCGCCACCGCCGTCGTACGACCACACACTCACCACGAGCACGATCGCCAGCACCCCGGCCGAGGCGGCGCCGAACTGCCTGAGCACCGACCGGCCGGAACGCGGCCGGCCGGGCACCCCGCGCCCGGGAACGGGCATCCGGGCCAGCAGCCCGGGGCGTCCGCCGCGGTGCCGGGCGGCGCCCTTGGCGAGCGCGCCCAGCGTCGCGCGCCCCGGACGGGAGTCGAGATAGCGCCGGGCACCCCAGCCGAGCACCGCTTCGGCGATCAGCGTGCCCAACTCGCGCCCGAAGTGGCTGAGTTGTTCGGCGGCGTGCCGGCAGTGACGGCAGTCCGCCAGATGTTTCCGGACGTCCGGCAGCAGGGCGCCGCCCCGGCGAATCGGGACGTCGAGGAGACGGCTGTGGAAGCGGCAGTCCTGGGTCGGCGCGAGTTGCCGATGTGCGTGCAGACAACCCTCGCGGAATTTCTCACGCGCTTGTTCGAGTGTGGCCGACGCGGTGTCGGTATCCATGCCGAGCAGACCGGCCGGGACGCTTATGGGCTCACCCTCGACCTCCGTGTGCCACAGCAAACAACGGGCCGGCCCGGGAAGGGAAGCGAATGCCTGTGCGGCAAGCGTTCGGTTTTCCGGAGTCAGGGACTTCGCCGCCCGCATACCACGTCCGCCGGCGGGTTTGAGCAGGTGCGGAAGAACGCCGGATATCCCGTCGTCGGCGGACCACTGCCGGACCGTGTCCCGTACGGCCACCAGCAGTCGCGGACGCAGGGCCGTGGCGGGCTCGCCCTCGGCGAGCCGGTCCAGGACCCGGTGCCAGGCGGCGGCGGTGACCATGGCGGTTACCTGGGACGACGTGGCGAGGCAGATGGTCGCGTAGTCGTGGGCGGGCTGCCAGTGGCGTGCCATCAGCAGCGCGGCGGTCTGGGCCGCCGCGCTCTCCGGGCCGTCCCTGAGCCGCGCGGCCAGGGACTCGTCGGACTCCCCGGAGTCCCCGCCGGGGGGCGGGTACGCGGGTCGAGGGGGGTGGGGGGTGGGCACTGAGATGTTTCCTTCCCACGCGCAGGTGACTCAGAAGTTCTGATCGCCGAAAAGGAACACCGGATTGGTGTATACCTTTTGGGCACGGTGTGGGGAGCGTGAATTCGCCACGGCGAAAACGGACCCGGCTCATCAAGACGCGTGCGAGACCCGGCCTTTACCCCCCGCACGGGTGCTTCACTCTCGCACAAACCACTCATGGTCAACAAGGCGACCGGGCAACATGAGGCCCCCTTTGAAAGAAGGTCAGATTTCGCGGCAACTCATGCGGTCGGCACCTGCTTTCGGCTTTCTCCAGCGCCCCGAGCGGCCGGGCTTCAGATCTGCCAGGAACGCAACCGGTCGGCCGCGCCGTAGACGTCGGCCCCGCCGGACATCAGGTCACGCGCGAGGTCGACCAGGGCGCCGTAGGGCGGGTCGATGCCGACGCCACTGGCGAACATGTAGGCGACGGCCGTCGCGCAGGCGAAGCGGGCGTTGGCCGAGGGCAGGGGCTTGAGCACGGCGAGCGTGTGCAGCAGGGCGGCGGCCCGCCAGGCCGGGTCGGAGTCCACCCCGAGGCGGGGCGGGTCGACGCGGTGCCGGGCGACGGCGGCGACCAGCGCGGAGAAGTCGTTGATGGTGGGCTGCTCCGGCAGCACTTCCTCATGGCGCTGGAGCAGCCAGGGCACGTCGATGTGCAGGACCGGCGCCATGGGTCAGGCGGCCCGCCCCTCGCCCCTGACGGACGGTGGTTCGTCGTCGGGAAAGGCGGCCGCGAACTCGTCGGCGTGGGCCGAGAAGAACCGGCGGAATGCCTCCGCGCCCTCCTGCAGCGCCCGGTGCCGGGCTATGTCGGCGGCGGCGGCCTCCCGCACGAGCGCCTTCATCGACGTACCGCGTTCCTTGGCGATCTGCCGCAGGTCCTCGAGCTCGCGGTCGCTGAACTCCACGTTCAGAGCTGGCATGCCTCCCACGGTACCGCGCGGGTACTGACCCGTAAATATCCGCAGGTCAGAGCCCTCATGCAGCGGTACCGCAGGAGGCGGGCGGGGCGGTGGTGCGGTCAGCTCTGGTCCGCCACGAAGGAGGCCATCCGGGCCAGTGCGGCGTTCCAGTTGATGGTGTGCTCGTTGGTCGACCAGGACTGGATGTCGTCGATGAAGCAGAACTGGGCGACGCAGCCCTGGAGTTTGCTCTGTGCGTAGGGGTCCTGGATGTTCGAGTTGGGTCCGCCGGACAGGGTGCCGTCGGGCGGGGCGGGCAGCGCCGGGTCGAGTTGCTTGGCGTACCAGCGGCTGTGCTGGTTGTGGGCGTTGACCTCGCCGTAGCCGGTGACGTACGACATGTTCAGCGCGTTGCGGCCCAGGATGTAGTCCATGCTCTGGAGGGCGCCGTCACGGTACTTCGAGCCGCCGGTGATGTCGTAGGCGGTGGCGAGGACGACGGCGTTGTTCAGTACCTGGTGACTGGAGCCCCAGTCGTAGACGTTGCCCTCGGGGGCGTAGGGCATGCCGTACGGGTGCGCCTTGAGCGTGGCCAGGTAGCGGTCGGCGCCCTGGACGACGGAGCGGCGTACCTTGTCCCGGCCGGGGAGCCGGTTCGGCACCGTCGCGAGGTCCAGCCGGGCCGCCGCCGCGGTGCGGGCCCAGTCGAAGCCGAGCGGGCCGAAGATGTCGGCGGTGTGGACCGGGGAGTTCAGCACGTACTCCTTGAAGTCCCGCTCCCCCGTCGTCAGGTACAGCTCGGCCGCCGCCCAGTAGAACTCGTCGTCGACCTTGCTGTCCGGGTAGGCCCCGCCGCCGATGCCGTCGCTCTCGTCGGCGAGCACGTCCGGGTGGGCCAGGGCCGCCGTCCAGGCCTGGCGGGCCGCGTCGAGCGCCTTCGCGGCGAACTCACGGTCGTAGGGGCGGTAGAGGCGGGCCGCCTGGGCTGCCGTCGCCGCCAGGTTGAGGGTGGCCGCGGTGGTCGGCGGGTGCAGTTCGCGCTTCTGCGGGTCGTCGCTGGGCAGCAGCGGCAGCCCGGTCCACGCCTCGTCGTGGATCTTGTGGTGGGCCATGCCGGCCAGTGGCTGTCCGGCCGGCACCTGCATCTTCAGCAGGAAGTCCAGCTCCCAGCGCACCTCGTCGAGGATGTCCGGCACCTTGTTCCCGCTCTCGGGGATGTCGAGCGTGCCGTCGCCGAGCTCGGCCGGCTCCCCGGTGCGGGCGTGCAGCGAGCGCTCGTAGGTGCTGAGCAGCTCCCAGGTCGAGATGCCGCCGTTGACGACGTACTTGCCGTGGTCGCCGGCGTCGTACCAGCCGCCGGAGACGTCGAGGGTGTAGTCGCACACGCCGGGCTGGCAGGGCACCTCGGTGTCGCCCTGGTTGGGTGCCACGCCCACGTGTCCGGCGGGGCGGGCGTAGCCCGGGCGCAGGTCGCCGCTGATCGGGGTGCCGCTGCGCTGGGTGTAGTAGTACTTCGCGGAGTCGGTGCGCAACCGCTCGTAGGCGGCCGTGCCGATGTCGAACGGGCGGCTGGTCTCCCCGTCGGCGACCAGTGTGTAGCCCTCGCCGCGCTTCTTGTGGCGGCCGAAGTCGATCGAGTGGACGTTCTGCCCGGAGGAGGCGTCGACGCCGCGCGGCTTGCTCCAGCCGTGCGCGACGACCCGGCCTCCGTCGTTCTTCAGCTGCCAGCGCAGACGCGAGGTCGCCTCGGTGACCAACGTGGCGTTCTTCGGGCCGGACGGCAGATAGCCGACCTGGTTGACGCGGACCCGCGGCCCCGTGTCGGGCACGTGCGGCTCGGGCGCCACACCGCCCAGCAGGGACACGTCGTCCACGCAGAACCGCCAGGCGTCGGGGGTGCCGCCGAGCTGGAAGCCGACCTGGCCCTGAGTGGTGTCGACGGGTGAGGTGAAGGTGTAGGAGTAGGTGTTGCCGGAGACGCTCAGCTGCGGGCTGACCTCGTGGTAGGTGTCGTACGGGGACACCGACAGGCCCACGATCGCCCGGACCACATGGTCGGCGGGCGTGCCAGTCGCGGTGAAGGAGAACTTGTACGACTCCCCCGCGACCAGGGTGATGTCGTTCTGGCCGACGGCCGCGTCCCAGCGGTTGGTGGTGCCGCCGGGGGCGTCGGCGCACAGCCGGCCGTCGGCCACGCCCGCGGTGACGTTGCTGCTCGTCCACCAGGAGTCGGTGCCGTTGTCGAAGGTGCCGTTCTTGACCTGCTCGGTCTCCTCGGCTCCGGCCGGTGCGGCGGGCAGCGCGGTGACGGCCGCCGCCAGCAGGGCCGTCAGGGAGACGAGGGCGGTTCTGCGTCGTGTCAGGCGTTGCGTCAGACGTCTTGTCACGTGCGGACTCCTCGGGGGAGGCGGCGCTCACTTTTATGGGAGCGCTCCCAAAAGCGGTCGCAGGACATGCTTGTGGGAGACATGACACCCCGTCAACGGTCCGGACCGGACTGCTTCCCGTCCGGACCGGGCAGGCAAGGCGCAGGAGTCGCCGTCAGACGTCGACGCGGGTTCGCAAGGTGACCGGCAGGGTTTCGAGTTCGTCGTCGCCGAGGAGTACCTCAGCGGTCTCCGCCGAGCAGCCGACGTAGGTCGACACCAGGTCGTAGTCGGTGGCGACCAGCCAGCCGCGGTCCTGCGGCCACCAGAACTCCGGACCGCTCTCCCCCACCACGTCCCGCACCGATTCCCTCACGGTCTCCAGGTCGACCAGGCGAGCGCGACGAACGAGTGGCTCATCCTCGCCCCGGAGCAGAGCCGCCAGACCGTAGGCGAAGCAGACGACCTGGTCGCCGGACACCTCGGTGAGCGCGCGGGCCAGCGCACGCCGACTGCCGTCATCGAGAGCACCGGCTTCGGCCAGCCACAGCGGGCGCCCCGGACCGCGGTCCTCGTCCCGCAGCCACCGGTGGGACACCTCGGCGCGGAACGGGACGGCCAGGCACTCGGCCCGCGTTCGCCACGTCCGGCTACGGCCCGATCCGTCCGTGGCCTCGAAGCGGTGAAAGATCCTCAGGTAAGCGTCATACCCGCTCGGAACGAGCTCGGACACCACATGCCCGGGCCCGGCCTCCGGGCGGCCGAGCCGGTCCCCGAGCCAAGCCAGCTCCGTACCCTCGTACGTCCATTCACGCTTCTCCGTCACGACGCCCATTCTCCCGCCCCGGCGATCGTCCCCGGTCAGAGCACCGGCCGCCCGGCGGGCGCCTCGGCCGTCACGAAGACCGGGGAGCGGCCGTGCGCGGCGACACGGTGGCGGTCGGGGCTCAGGCGTGCGGCGTGCGGCGTCCCCGTGGTGCGCAGGACGTCGGTGGCGACCGCCCTGCGGGCCCGCCGGGCGACGGCCTTCAGTTCGCCCGCTTCGAGAGGCGCCCGCCAGGTCAGGCGGAGCTTGCCCGCGCTGCCGTTCGCGCCGGCGCAACTGCCGTGGCAGGGGCCGTCGGAGAGGGTCTTGTCGTCGCCGGTGTTCTCGGTGGAGCCCAGGTGACAGTCCTGGCGGATCTCCACGGAAAGCTCTTTCTGCCCCGGGCGGCCCGGCTTCTCGGTGGCCCCCGCGTCCACGAGGCGGCCGCCGGGCCCGGTGGTTCGGGTCCGCGCTAGGCCCGGACGCACTAGGCTGGGACTCAGGTGACGCGCTGTTCACTGAGGGTGTGCGCAATGGAGTGGCGACGATGAGTCCGGTCAACCCGTTCGACGATGCCGCCACGGCCCGCGCAGTCGTCGACGACTCCGGCACCCTGCTGGAGTGGAACGAGGGCGCCAGCCTGCTGCTGGGGCACCCGGCCGCCGACGTCGTGGGGCGCCCCGCCGCCGGGCTGCTGGCCGACGGCGGCGACGACACGCGCCCCGGACCCGGCGACGAGCACTGGAGCGGCACCCTGGCACTGCGGCACCGCGACGGGCACACCGTGTCCGTGTGGGTGCTCGCCCACCGCAGACCGTCACAGGACGGCGCACCTCGCACGTGGCTCGCCGTCGCCCCGTTGGAGCACGGCCCGGACCCGGCGGACGACCCGCTGGTCAGAGCGGCTCTCACCCAGGCCCCCTGCGCCATGATGATCTTCGACGACCGGCTGCTGCTGCGCGGTGCCAACGACGCCATGGCGCAGCTCGTCGGACTCCCGCCCGACCGCCTCCGCGGTCTGCGGACCACCGACATAAGCGACCGGCCGCAGAACGCGGAACTCGAACGGCACATGCGGCGGGTACTGTCCTCCGGCCGCCGGTACGACATGCAGACCCATCTCAAGGCCGTCGGCGAGAGCCGCGCCCACGCGTGGAACGCCCGTATCGCGCCGCTCACCGACGCCGACGGTCAGGTCCTCGGCGTGTGTGTGAGCGCCCACGACCTCACGGAGCAGCACCTCGCCCGGGAGCGGCTGCAACTGGTCAACGAGGCCAGCGTGCGCATCGGCAGCACGCTCGACGTCACCCGTACGGCACAGGAGCTGGCGGACGTGTGCGTGCCCGCGCTCGCCGACTTCGTGAGCGTCGACCTGCTGGACCCGCTCGAGCACGGTGGTGAGCCCGCCGCCGTGCTCGAACCGCCGGTCGGCCTGCGCAGGACGGCCCACCGGTCGGTCGCCCCGGGCGGCCCGGAGGCGGTGGCCGAACCGGGACAGCTGGACGTCTACCCGGCCGGCTCGCCCCAGGCCGAGTGTCTGCTCTCGGGGCAGGCGATCGTCGCCGCGGAGGCCTTCGGCGACCTCGAACGGTGGCTGGAATGGGACCCCGTCCGCCTTCGGCGGGTCAGGGAGTACGGCATCCACTCCACGATGTCCGTGCCGCTCCAGGCCCGCGGCACCACCCTCGGCGTCGCGGTCTTCACCCGGTTCCGGCGGCCCTACCCGTTCACCCACGACGACGTGCTGCTGGCCGAGGAGGTTTCCGCCCGCGCCGCCGTCTGCATCGACAACGCCCGCCGTTACTCCCGCGAGCGCGAGGCCACGCTGACCCTGCAGCGCAGTCTGCTCCCACGGTGGCTGCCGCCCACCGCCGCGGTGGAGGCGGCCTCCCGCTACCTCCCGGCGGCCCGTTCGGGGGTCGGCGGCGACTGGTTCGACGTCATCCCGCTGTCCGGGATGCGGGTCGCCATGGTCGTCGGGGACGTCGTCGGCCACGGCATCCAGGCCTCGGCCACCATGGGCCGGCTGCGCACCGCCGTCCGCACCCTCGCCGACATCGACCTGACGCCCGACGAGCTGCTCACCCACCTCGACGACCTGGTCGTCCGGCTGTCCGAGGAGTACGGCGACGACAGCGCGGGCGAGGTCGGCGCCACCTGCCTGTACGCGGTGTACGACCCGGTGTCGCGGCGCTGCGCCCTGGCCCGGGCCGGGCACCCGTCGCCCGTCCTGGTCCCGCCGGACGGCCCGCCCCGACAGGTCGAGCTGCCCTCGGGCCCCCCGCTGGGCGTGGGCGGGCTGCCGTTCGAGTCCGCCGAGCTGGAACTGCGCGAGGGCAGCGTGCTGTCGTTCTACACCGACGGACTGGTCGAGAGCCGGGAACGGGAGGCCGACGCCGGTCAGGCGCTGCTTCGCGAGGCCTTGGCGGCCCCCGCCGAATCGCTGGACGCGACGTGTGACCGGGTGCTGCGCGCCCTGCTCCCCTCGGGCAGCGCCGCCGACGACGTGGCCCTGCTGCTGGCCCGTACCCGGGGGCTGCCCGCCGGCCAGGTAGCGACCTGGGACATCCCGGCCGACCCGTCGCTGGTCGCCCCCGTCCGCAAGCAGGTCGTCGAGCAGTTGTCGGCCTGGGCCCTGCTGGAGGCGTCCTTCACCGCCGAACTGGTCGTGAGCGAGCTGGTCACCAACGCCATCCGGTACGGCGCACCGCCCATCAGACTGCGGCTGATCCACGACACGGCCACGCTGATCTGCGAGGTCTCCGACACCAGCCACACGGCGCCGCATCTGCGCCGGGCCAAGACCTGGGACGAGGGCGGCCGCGGGCTGCTGCTGGTGGCCCAGCTCACCCAGCGCTGGGGCAGCCGGCACACGACCGAGGGCAAGACGATCTGGGCGGAGCTGGGGCTGCTCGACGAGGAGTGAGGGAGCCGGAGGGAGCGCACCTCGTCTCCGGAGCGCGCCCGTCGTTTCCCGGCCCGTGCGACGGGACACTCGAAGACACAGGGCGTACGGTGCCGCCTCGGACCGGGGACCGTGCGCGAGAACCTGACGGGAGTGTGGAGAAGCGATGGCGAACACGTCCCAGCCCGTACACCGCACGGCCTTGCTGGCGAGCACGGTCGCGCTCCTCGGCCTGCTGAGCGCCTGCGGCAGCGAGAGCGGCACGTCGAGCGCCCCACAACCCACCGAGGCCCCGCGCACGACCAGTCCTGACACCGGCGCCTCCACCGCCCCCGCGGTCACCACCGCGCCCAGCGACACCGCCGGATCGGCCTCCGCCTCCGCCCGCACCGACGGCCGCTGCCACACCTCCGAGCTGCGCGCCGCCGTCGGCCGCGTCGACCCCGGCGCCGGACAGCGGAACTTCCCGATCGTGCTGACCAACACCTCCGACCGCACCTGCACCCTGTACGGGTACCCCGGCGCCGCCTTCGTCGACGCGTCCGGCAAGCAGCTGGGCCCGGACCCTGAACGCGCGCCCTCCTCCCCCGAGACGGTCACGCTGACCCCGGGGACGAGCGCGTGGGCCGGGCTGTCGTTCTCCAGCCCGCAGATCAGCGGCGCCCGCACCGCCACCCCGGCGGCGCTGCTCGTCACCCCGCCGGACGAGCGGGACCCGATCGAGGTCGAGTGGACGGCCGGTGAGGTCCCGGTGGGCGGCGGCGAGTCGTCGGTGTCCGTCACCGCCCTGGACGCGGGCACGGGGCCCTGAGGCGTCGAGTCCGGATCAGTGACCGGCGATCGGGTGCGGCGCGTAGGGCCGCTGCAGCTCCTCGATCTCCTTCTCGGTGAGCGCCAGTTCGACCGCCGCCACGGCGTCGTCGAGGTGGCCCGGCTTCGACGCGCCGATGATCGGCGCGGTCACCGTGTCCTGGTGCAGCAGCCAGGCAAGCGCCACCTGGGCGCGCGGCACGCCGCGGTCACCGGCGATGCGCGTGACGGCCTCGACCACGGCACGGTCGCCCTCCTGGTAGAGCGTGCTGCCGAAGTTGTCGGTGGCGCTGCGCTCGGTGGCGGTGTCCCAGTCCCGGGTGAGCCGGCCGCGGGCGAGCGGGCTCCAGGGCAGCACGCCGACGCCCTGGTCCGCGCAGAGGGGCAGCATCTCGCGCTCCTCCTCGCGGTAGACGAGGTTGTAGTGGTTCTGCATGGACACGAACTTCGTCCAGCCGTGCCGCTCGGCGGTGTACTGCATCTTGGAGAACTGCCAGGCGTACATCGAACTGGCCCCGATGTAGCGGACCTTGCCCGCCTTCACCAGGTCGTGCAGGGCTTCCATCGTCTCCTCGACCGGCGTGTGCGGATCGAAGCGGTGGATCTGGTAGAGGTCGACGTAGTCGGTGCCCAGGCGCCGCAGGCTGTGGTCGAGCTCGGTCATGATCGCCTTGCGGGACAGCCCGGCACCGTTGGGTCCGGGCCGCATCCGGCCGTTGACCTTGGTCGCGAGCACGATGTCGTCCCGGCGGGCGAAGTCGCGCAGCGCCTTGCCGACGATCTCCTCGCTGGTGCCGTCGGAGTAGACGTTGGCCGTGTCGAAGAAGGTGATGCCGGCCTCCAGCGCCTGCCGGATCAGCGGACGCGAGGCCTCCTCGTCGAGGGTCCACTCGTGCGCGCCGCGGCCGGGATCGCCATAGGTCATGCAGCCCAGGCAGATCCGCGACACGTCCAGGCCCGTCGAACCGAGCTTCACGTACTGCATCGTTGCTGCTCCTGTCTTCGGGATCATCAGTACCTGTGGCGAGCGTACGTCCTCGTGCGAGCTCGAAGGCGGGGCGGGTCAGCGCTGTTCCAGCAGGTCGAGCGCCCGCACCCAGCCGAACTCCGGGCGGCCGCCGTCCTCCGCCTCCCCGGCGTACGGGTCGCCGAGGCGCACGCCCATCCCGCGCAGCCGGGTCAGGCTCTCCCGGTACGCGGGATGGGAGGCCAGCGCGTCGGCCACGCACGGCAGGACGGCGACGGGGACGCCCAGGCCGCAGGCCTCGCACAGGGTGGCGACGGCGAGGGTGTCGGCCAGGCCGGCGGCCCATTTGTTGACCGTGTTGAAGGTGGCGGGCGCGACCACGACGGCGTCCGGCGCCGGGAAGGGCCGCGGATCGCCGGGGCGGCGCCAGGCCGAGCGGATGGGGCGGCCGGTCTGCGCCTCGACGGCGGCGGTGTCGAAGAAGCCGTCCATGGCGACCGGGGTCGCGAAGACGCCGACCTCCCAGTCGCGCTCCTGCGCCGCGGTGATCAGCTTGCTCACGCCGGAGGCCACGCCCGCGGCGCAGACGACGAGGTAGAGAAAGGGCTTCTCCGCCCGCTCCCCCCCTCTCCGGCTTCTCCGGCTTCTCGGATTCCTCGGCGTTCCGGGCCTGTTCGCTCACCCGGGAACCCTACTGAACGGGCCGCGGGCCGTGGATGCGGCGGTCCGACTCCTCGATGGGTACGTCGTTGATGCTCGCCTCCCGCCGGGTCATCAGGCCGTGCTCGTCGAACTCCCAGAGTTCGTTGCCGTAGGAGCGCCACCACCGGCCGTCGGCGTCGCGGGACTCGTACTGGAAGCGGACGGCGATGCGGTTACCGTCGAAGGCCCAGAGGTCCTTGCGCAGCGCGTACTCCCGCTCGCGCGCCCACTTGGCGGTCAGGAACTCGACGATGGCGGCACGGCCCGTGAGAAAGGTGTCGCGGTTGCGCCAGACCGAGTCCTCGGAGTAGGCGAGCGCGACCTTGTGCGGGTCGCGGGTGTTCCACGCGTCCTCGGCGGCCCGCACCTTCCGGGCGGCGGTTTCCCGGGTGAACGGTGGCAGGGGCGGGCGGTCGGTGGTCATGGCTGAACCTCCGTGAGGAGAAATGGAGAACGACCGTTCTCCGCGTCGGCTGCTACCGTAGGAGAACGTTCGTTCTCTCGTCAAGGAACGCATCAGGGCACACATCGGGGAAGAGGTCTCCATGGACAGCGAGGTCGCCCGCGAGCGGGCTCTGGACGCGGCGGAGCGGCTCTTCTACGGGCGGGGCGTCCAGGCCGTCGGCATGGACGACGTCCGCGGCGACTCCGGCGTCTCACTCAAACGCCTCTACCAGCTGTTCCCGGCCAAGGAGCAGCTCGTGGTGGCCTGTCTGGAGCGGCGCGACGTGCGCTGGCGGGAGCGGCTGGCGGCACACGTCGACCGGTACGAGGAACCCGGCCATCGGGTCCTGGCCGTCTTCGACTGGCTCGGGCAGTGGTTCGCCGAACCGGACTTCCGCGGCTGCGCGTGGATCAACGCGTACGGCGAACTGGGGGCCACCTCGCCCCCGGTGGCGGACCGGGTGCGGGCGCACAAGGGGGCTTTCCGGGAGTTCCTCGACGGCCTGGCGGGCGACGCGGGACTGCCCGCCGCGGTGGGCGGGCAGCTGTTCCTGCTGGCCGAGGGCGCCATGGTGACGGCGGGCGTCACGGGCGGTACGGAACCGGCCCGGGCGGCACGTGAAGCGGCGCGGGTGCTGCTGCGTGCCGCCGGGGCGGACACCCCGGCGGCGGACGCCGGCGGGGTCAGCCCACCGTCTGCGACACGGTGATGGCGCCGACGGGGCAGGCCCGGGCCGCCTCCCGTACCAGGGCACTGCCGCCGCCGTCCTCCCGGCCGGGCCGGACCGTGCTGTAGCCGTCGTCGTCCTGGGTGAACACGTCCGGTGCGGTCAGCGCGCACTGGCCCGCGCCGATGCAGGTGTCCTTGTCGATGCCGATGTGCATGACGAGAGCCTCCTACCAGGCCACGGGGAGTTCCAGCATCCCCTGGATCGTGTCGCCGGGTTTGAAGGGGATCTCCTCGGCCGGGGCGGCCAGGCGCAGCGAGGGCAGCCTCTCGAAGAGCGTGTGCAGGGCGATCTCCAGCTCCGCGCGGGCCAGGTTCTGGCCGAGGCACTGGTGGATGCCGAACCCGAAGGCGACGTGGTGGCGGGCCGGGCGGTGCCAGTCGAGGGCGTCCGGGTCGGGGTAGACGGTCTCGTCGCGGTTGATGACGGAGGTCGAGAAGACCACCCCGTCGCCGGCCCGGATGGTCTGCCCGTCCACCTCGATGTCCTCGGTGGCCAGCCGCAGCAGCCCGTCCGCGATGGACAGGACGCGCATCAGCTCCTCGACCGCGCCGGGCAGCAGCGAGGGATCCTCGCGCAGTTCGGTCAGTCGCCGGGGGTTGCCCAGCAGGGCGTAGGTGCCGAGCGAGATCATGTTGGCGGTCGTCTCGTGGCCCGCGACCAGCAGGATGACCGCCAGCGCGACCAACTGCCCGCGGTCGACGGCGCCCTCGCTCAGCTGGTGCCGGACCAGGTCGTCCAGCAGGCCCTCGCCGGGTGTCTCGCGCTTGCGGTCGATCAACTCCCCCAGATACGTCTCCAGTCGGTCGCGGGCGTCCTGGGTGTCGGCGGGCCGGGGCCCGCGCAGCAGCCGACGGGACTGCTCCTCGAAGAAGTCGTGGTCGGCGTAGGGGACGCCGAGCAGGGCGCAGATCACCATCGAGGGCACGGGCAGCGCGAAGTCCGTCACCAGTTCCGCGGGCGGACCCTGCGCGATCATCGCGTCGAGCCGTTCGTCCACGATCCGCTGGATGCGCGGGCGCAGGGCGGTGGCGCGTTTGAGGGTGAACTCGGGGAGCACCATCCTGCGCTGGGTGCGGTGTTCGGGGTCGTCGACACCGAGCAGGGCGGTCTTGCGGTTGCGTACGGCGGCGAGGCGCGCGGAGGTGGCGGGGAAGCCGTCGCGGGTGCGGTCGGTGGACAGCCGCTGGTCGGCCAGCAGCCTGCGGGCGGCGGAATGCCCGGTCACCAGCCAGGCCGGACGGCCGTCGAAGAGGGTGATCCGGGCCAGCGGCCGGGCGGCGCGCAGCGGGTCGTAGGCGGCGGGAGGGTGATAGGGGCAGGTCCGGTCCTGCGGGAAGGCGACGGGTTCGGTCGCGTCCCCGCCCGGCGCTGTGTCCGTGTCCGGCGTTGTGTCCGTGTCCGGCGTTGTGTCCGTGTCCGTCATGGAAGACCTCGCAGACGAAGAGTGCGTCGTGCCGATCTTCATTAGATGCCCTGGGCATCTATACGGCGACGTGAAGTTCGGCCAGATCGGTGGCGGGAGCAGACTGGCCGGGGATCGCCGCCGCGACGGCGGCCGGTCGCCTACGCGCTGAACGCACGGGCCACGGCGAGGCTGTCCTCGTACACGTGGTGCCGGACCACGAGACCGTCCCGCACGGTCAGATGCAGAGCGAACGTGGCGCGATAGGGCCGCCCGGTGGCCGCGGCGGTCTGCCGGATCTCGCCGAGCACCACGGCGTCCTCGCCGTCGACCAGGACCCGCTCGATCCGGGTGTCCGCGCGGCCGGGCACATGGTGGGCGGCCAGCTCCCGGTAGTGGGCGGCGGCGTCGGCCCGGGTGCGCCGGTGCCGGATCCAGGGGGTGGCGGCCCGGCCGTGTTCGTCCTCGGGCCAGCTCAGCCGCCAGTCACCTGACTCGGCGTACAGCTCGGCGATCCGGTCCGGGGCGCCCTCCCCGATCCTGCGCAGCAGCTCCCCCACCACGGCTCGGGTACTCGTGTCGGTGGCAGCGGTCATGGTCGGCGTCTCCTCGGGCTGGTCCTCGTGCGGGCGGTCACCACTGTGCCGCGGCCCGCCCGGCGGCGCGATGACGCGTGGGGTAATTGCGCGGCCGCTGGAGATCGGCGGGCAGGACGGGGTACGGATGGATCCGGCACCGGTCGGTGTTGCACCACGGTGTCAGTCAGCCGTACGACACGACGATGGGACGCAAGCCATGCCTCTTGAGGGCGAGTACGAACCCAGCCCGACGCAGTGGGTGCGCGAACAGGTGGAGCTCTACGAGAGCTCGGGCGGCACGAAGGGCACGACCCTGATGGACACGGGAATGCCCGTGATCGTGCTGACCACGCGGGGCGCGCAGAGCGGCAGGCTCCGCAAGACGCCGCTGATGCGCGTCGAGCACGAGGGCCGTTACGCCGCGGTCGCCTCCCTGGGCGGGGCGCCCAAGCACCCGGTCTGGTACCACAACGTCAAGGCCGATCCCCAGGTGGAACTCCAGGACGGCCCGGTGAAGCGGGACATGACGGCCCGTGAGGTCACCGGTGCGGAGAAGGCCGAGTGGTGGGAGCGTGCCGTCGCGGCGTATCCGGCGTACGCCGACTACCAGAAGAAGACGGACCGGGAGATCCCGGTCTTCGTCCTGGAAGCGGCCGACGGGAGCTGAACCCGGCGCGGAGAAGTTTCCCGGATTCGCGTGCATGGACCGACTCCGACCGGGAACACGCCGTTCAGGCCCCGCCGCGTTCCCCCGTCGCGGCGGGGCTTTCCGCTGCCTCCCGCGCGGGCCGGTCGGTGACGTCGAGGAAGATCTGCCCCGCCTCGGGAACGGTCCGCGCGATCGACCTCTTGATGCGTACGGCGACCTCCTCCACCCGCTCGCTGTCGAGACCCGGCACCAGGTCGATGCGGGCGGCCACCAGGGTGGAGTCGAGGCCCGTCTTCATGGTGAACAGCGCTTCGACGCTGTCGATCTCCGGCTGTGCCCGCAGCAGCGACCGGATCCGGCCGCTGGCCTCCGGGTCGGCGGCCTCGCCGATCAGCTGGTCGCGGGCCTCGCGGCCCAGCCGGTAGGCGACGAGCACGAGCAGCGCGCCGATCGCGAGCGAGGCGCAGGCCTCCCAGACCACTCGTCCGGTCACCATGTGCAGGACCATGCCGGTCATGGCGAGGGTCACGCCGAGCACCGCGGTGCCGTCCTCGGCGACGACCGTGCGCAGGGCCGGGTCGCGCAGCCCGGTGGCGAGCCCGCCCTGGCCCCGTACCTGGTGCAGGGCCCGCAGCAGCGATCCGCCCTCGGCGAGCAGGGCGACCGCGAGCACGATCAGTCCGGCCACGTAGCCGCCGAGCTTCTCCTGGCCGCCCGTGCGCAGGGCCTCGACGCCCTGGAAGAAGGAGAAGCAGCCGCCCATGACGAAGATGCCGACGGCCGCCAGGAGCGACCAGAAGAATCGTTCCTTGCCGTAGCCGAAGGGGTGCCTCCGGTCGGCGGGGCGGCGGCTGCGGCGCAGTGCGGCGAGGAGGAAGACCTCGTTCATGCTGTCCGCCACCGAGTGCGCCGCCTCCGACAGCAGTGCGGGCGATCCCGAGATGAGACCGCCCACCGCCTTGGCGACGGCGATCACCAGGTTGGCCGCCAGGGCCACCAGCACGGTGACGCGTGTCCTGCGGTCGGCCTTCCCGTCGGCCTCACGTTCGGGGTCGGGGGCGGTCTTCCGGTCCTGCTTCTCTTCCGAGGCTGTCCCACTCACGAGGGGCCGAATGCCCCCGGCCGACGCGGCTCACACCCTCTTGTGGGTGGCCCACCAGTGCCGACGGCCGAAAACGGGGAACGCGTCCACCAGGGCACACGAGCGACTGGAAGGCAGGCCCATGAGCGGTGACGGCGGGACGCCCGGCAACAGCGGCTACGGCAGGAAGGCGTTCAAACGGTCCAAGAGCCACTTCGCGGACCGGATCACCGCGGACGGCCGGGACGGCTGGCCGGTGGCGTCCGGCCGGTACCGGCTGGTGGTGAGCCGTGCCTGTCCGTGGGCGAGCCGCGCCCTGGTGTCGCGGCGGCTGCTCGGTCTGGAGGACGCCCTGTCCCTGGCGATCACCGATCCCATCCAGGACGACCGCAGCTGGCGCTTCACCCTGGACCCGGACGGCCGCGACCCGGTCCTCGGCATCCGCTACCTCAGCGAGGCCTACGACCGGCGCGAGACCGGCTACCCGGGCGGGGTCAGCGTGCCGGCGGTCGTGGACGTACCCAGCGGAAAGCTGGTCACCAACGACTACCAGCAGATCACCCTGGACCTCGCGACCGAGTGGACGTCCCTGCACCGGCCGGGCGCGCCCGACCTGTATCCCGACGCCCTGCGCGACGAGATCGACGAGGTGATGGCGGGCGTCTACGAGGACGTCAACAACGGTGTGTACCGGGCGGGCTTCGCGACGGGCCAGGAGGAGTACGAGGCCGCGTGCGCGGGCGTGTTCCGGCGCCTGGAGCAGCTGACACCCCGGCTGGAACGGCAGCGCTACCTGGTCGGCGACACGATCACCGAGGCGGACATCCGGCTCTTCACGACGCTGGTCCGCTTCGACGCCGTATACCACGGCCACTTCAAGTGCAACCGCTGGAAGCTGACGGAGAACCCGGTGCTGTGGGGGTACGTCCGCGATCTGTTCCAGACGCCCGGCTTCGGCGACACCGTCGACTTCGACCACATCAAACGCCACTACTACCAGGTGCACACCGGCATCAACCCGACCGCCGTCGTGCCCCTGGGCCCGGATCTGTCCGGCTGGCTCACGCCCCATCACCGGCAGGAACTGGGCGGCCGGCCGTTCGGCGACGGGACACCGCCGGGACCGGCCCGCGCCGACGAGGCGGTTCCGGTGCGGGGCAGGGCCTGACGGCCCGACCGTACGACCGACCACGCCACCGATTCACTCACCGAGCACACGAGCGCACCGAGCACACCGAGCACAAGGAGATCCACGTGGCCAAGAAGAAGAAGCAGAAGCTCCCCCTCGCCTACAAGCCCGTCGGCTTCGCGCTGGGCTGGGTGGGCGGCACGCTGGCCGGGCTGGCGTTCCAGAAGACGTGGAAGGTGATCCGGCACGAGGACAACGCGCCCGACGCGCTGGACCCGGACCGCGGCTGGGGGGAGATCCTGCTCGCCGCCGCGATCCAGGGCGCCATCTTCGCCGCGGTGCGCAGTGCCGTGGACCGGACGGGCGCCAAGGCCATCGAGCGCTCGACCGGTGTCTGGCCGGCCGGCGGGAAGGGCGGACGGGACTGACCGCACCGGGGCCCCTCCCCCGTCACCGACGGCACCCGGCAGGCGCTAGCCCTGCTTGGGTGCCGTTTGTGCGGTGCGGCGCAGGGTGAAGGAGTGACCCGCCGGGTCCGAGTAGCCACGCTCCTCGTGCACCCCGAGTGCGTCCTTCGCCTCCACTGGACGCCCACCGAGTTCGACGACGCCGCGTTCCGCCTCGTCCAGGTCGGCCACCCAGAAGTCCAGATGGGCCTGGAGGGAGTTCTCGGGCCGGGGCCAGCTCGGCGGGGTGGCGTTGACGTCCCGTCGGAACGCCATACGGAAGCCGTCAGCCGACCTGATCTCGATCCGGTTGGCGGTCACGTCGGTCTCCTCAGCGCCCAGCAGCCCCTTGTAGAACTCGGCGAGCTTCTCGGGCTCGGCGCAGTCGAGCACCACGACGCCCGCGTTGACCAGTGCCATGTCTCCTCCGAAGGATTCCGGGCGCGCGGCGATCGTGCCCCGCGCCCTCTACCTTGCGGATATCCCGGCCCGGCCGATTCACTCGGTCGGCAGCCACCGGCCGTCGCGCATCAGCTCGCGGCCTTCGATCTCGTCGGCCTCGCGCCACGCCTGGATCCGCCGCGGATGGATGCGGAAGTACAGGTAGGGCGTGGCGAGTGAGCGCGGGTCGAAGCCGGTCTTGGCCGCGAACAACTCGGCGTCCTGTTCGGGCAGTTCGACGGGCTCCACGGTCTCGACGGTGCCCTCGACCATCACCACGTCACGGGTCGGCCCGATGCCGACGCGCGCCCGCCCGCTCGCCGCCAGGTTCCGGCCGGTGGGACTGGCGGCGGGGGTGGAGAACAGCAGGTACGAGCCGTTCCAGAGGAAGGACAGCGGGACGAGGTACGGCACGCCTGACGCGCCGTCGGCCGTGGCCACCCAGGCGTCCTCGTCGTGTTCCAGGCGGTGCAGGGTGTCGTGCTTGCGCTGTTCGGCGCTGCGGGCGGGTGACCGGGTCATCGGCGGACGGCCTCCTGATACGTCGTCATGATCGGTGGTACCGATGGTGCCACGGGGTGGGCGCAGTAACGGAGATCACGAACCGGCGCCGTGTAGATCATTTAGGGTCGGGGCAGCCTCGTATCGCTTCTCGGTTCAACTTTCGGATCGGGAAGCCCAGTTCGAGTGCGCGGGCGGCCCGGTGGCCGCCCGCTCGCAGGGCCGGGGGGACTCTGCGCTTCGTCTCCCGAAAGGAAGCACATGTCTCAGGACGTCCGGTTCGACCTCCCCTTCGACACTCCCGTCAGCCCGTACCTCGCCCATGCGCGTGACCGTCATCTGCGCTGGGTGCGCGAGCGGGGGCTGGTGCGCAGCCGGGCCGGATTCGAGGAGTATCAGTCGTGGGACCTCGCCGAGGCCGCGGCCCGCACCTATCCCCACGCGTCCGCGGACGACATGGTCGTCCTGATGAACTGGTTCTCCCTCGCCTTTCTCTTCGACGACCAGTTCGACGCCGGCCGGCCGGACCGCGCGGAGCGCATAGCCGAGGTGGCGCGCGAACTCATCGCCACCCCACTGCGTCCGGCGGGCACCCCGCCGCGGGTGGAATGCCCCATCACGCTGGCCTGGGCGGAGGTCTGGGCCCATCTCTCGGATGGCATGTCCCTGACTTGGAAGTCGCGGTTCGCCGCCTCCTGGGGTCGCTTCCTGGTGGCGCACTGCGAGGAGGTCGACCTGGCGGCCCACGGCCGGGCCGGGACGCTCGGACTCACCGACTACACCGTCTTCAGGCGCCGTACGGTCGGCATCCACCACAGCATCGACGCGGGCGAGCGCAGCCGGGGCTTCGAGGTGCCGGCCGCGGCGATGGCGCATCCGCTGATGGAGCGGATGCGGGACCTGGCCGCGGACACCATCGGGTTCATGAACGACATCCACTCCTTCGAGCGTGAACACCGCCGCGGGGACGGCCACAATCTCATCGCCGTCCTGCGCCGGGAGCGGGGCTGCTCGTGGCAGGAGGCCGCCGACGAGGCGTACCGGATGACGACCGGCTGCCTCGACGAGTACGTCGCCCTGGAGGCCCGCGTACCGGTGATGTGCGACCAACTGGGTCTGGACACGGACGAACGGGCCCGGGTGGCGATGGGCGTGGAGGCCATCCAGCACTGGATCAACGGCAATTACGAGTGGGCGCTGACCACCGGCCGGTACGCGGCGGCCAAGGAGGGCCCGGTGGCCACCGCCGAACTGGCCGGGCGGGGATCGGTGGACGACCTGCTGACCGTGTGAGGCGAGCGCGCCGCCCGGCCGGGCGCTCCGGCCGGGGGGTGGCGCCGCGGCACGCGGTCAGCGCCGACGGACTCTGCACGGCGAAGCGGACCCTATACGGCGAACTCGACCGGCAGGGTGTCCAGCCGCGACTCCCAGGTGGAAGCCGTGGAGGTGAGTTCGGCCGGGGGAACGGCCAGGCGGAGCCCCGGCAGGCGGTGCAGCAGCACGTCGACGGCCGTCTCGATGATGGCCTGGCCGATGTTCTGCCCAGGACACTCGTGCGGGCCCGCACTGAAGGCGAGGTGCGAGGCGTTGCCCTGGACCGAGACGGCGGTGTCGGGGCGGATCTCGGGGTCGTGGTTGCCGGCCGCGAGGCCCAGCACGAGCAGGTCGCCCTCCTTGACCGGGCAGCCGCCGAGTTCCAGGTCGGCGGTGGCGAACCGGCCCGGCAGCACGGCGAGCGGCGGGGAGTTCCACATCACCTCCTCCACGAGCGTGGACAGGTTCAGCTGGCCGCTCACCAGGCCGGACAGCCAGGAGGTGTCGGTGAGGAGGAGCTGGAGCGCCCGGGCCAGCAGGTTGCTGGTCGTGGTGTGGGCGGTGATCAGCACCAGGCGCAGATGGTTGACGATCTCGTCCTCGTCGAGACCGGAGTGGTGCTCGATGAGGCCGGAGGTGAAGTCGGACCCGGGCTCCTGGCGCTTGCGCGCGGCGAGTTCGCCGAGGATGCCCATGATGCGCTCGTTGTGCGTGAGGGCGTCCGCGCCGCCCTTGATCACCTGTTTGCTGGACTCGGCGAGGCTGCGGCCCTCCCGCTCGGCGAGTCCGAAGACGCGGGTGAGGACCAGCATGGGCAGGTACTCGGCGAAATCGGCCACCAGGTCGGCGCGGCCCGCGTCGGCGAAGGCGTCGATCTGCTTGTTGGCGAAGTGCGTGGCGTGCCGGCGGATGCCCCGGCCGGCCACGGCGTACAGGTTGTCGGTGACCGCCCCGCGCAGCCTGCGGTGCGGTTCGCCGTCCTGGGAGACGCAGTCGGGACGCCAGCCCACCATCTGCATCAGCGGGGACGTCGCCTCGACGCGGCCGTCCCGGAAGTCCCGCCAGATCCGCGAGTCGCGGCTGAACTGCAGGGGGTTGTCCAGCACCCGCCGGACCTCCCGGTACCCGAGCACCAGCCAGGCGGGGACGTCGCCCTCCAGCAGCACCGGTGCGACGCTGCCGTGTTCCTTGCGCAGCCGCGCATAGATGTCGTGCGGGTCGGTGGCCGCCTCGGGACCGTAGAGCCGGGTGACGTCCTCGCCGTGGGCGACGGGGCAGCCGCCGCCCGTGGAGCCGGACGGGGTCTGGTCGTCGTTCATCGGGGCTCCAGTGCGGCGGCCGAGCGGTCCTTCAGATGCCGTATCAGGGTGACGAGCACGTCGCGGCTGGCGGTGCGGTCGCGGGCGTCGAAGGTGACGACGGGCGTGTGCGGCGGGATGTCGAGGGCGTCCCGGATCTCGTCGACCGGGTAGTCGCGGGAGTCGGGGAAGACGTTGAGCGCGATGACGAAGGGGACCTGCTGCCGCTCCATCTCCTCGATCGCCCGGAAACTGGAGGCCAGCCGCCGGGTGTCCACCAGGACGACCGCGCCGAGCGCACCCTTGAACAGCCCGTTCCACAGGAACCAGAAGCGCTCCTGGCCCGGGGTGCCGAACAGGTACAGCATCAGCGTGTCGTTGAGGCTGATCTTGCCGAAGTCCAGGCTGACGGTGGTCTGCGTCTTGTCGGCGACGCCGATGAGGTGGTCGACGTGGGCGGTGGCCTGGGTGAGGGTCTCCTCGGTGGTCAGCGGCTTGATGTCGCTGACGGAGCGGACCATGGTGGTCTTGCCGGTGCCGAAGCCGCCGGCGATCATCACCTTCACCGAGCGGGTGTCCCCCGCCGTCGGCGACCCCGGTCGGTCAAAGCCTTTCAAGTCCACTGAGTACCTCCTCAAGGAGCGCGAGGTCGGGCCCGCGGCCGGCGTCGTGTGCCGGGATGGGATCACGGGCTTCGACGCGGCCTGCCTGGAGCAGGTCGGACAGCAGCACCGCGAGAATGTTGAAGGGCAGGTCGAGGTGGGCGCCGAGTTCGGCCACCGACAGCGGTTCGCGGCAGCGCCGGAGGATCTCCTCGTGCTCGTGCTGCATGCCCGGTAAGGGGACGGCGCGGGAGACGACGAGGGTCGCCACGTCGAGGGTCGACGCCGAACCGCCCGGTCCGCTGCGCCCTCCGGTGAGGACGTAGTAGCGCTCGAGCCCGGACGGATCGGTCGGTCGGCGGGCAGCACTCATCCAGAGTGCTCCTCCTGGCGCGGAGTGGTGCCGAGGAGTTCACCCATCCGGCGGGCCAGGTCGCGCATCTGATGGCCGAGCAGCCCCTGGTCGAGGCCTTCACGGGCGAGGACTCCGAGATACGTCTCCAGGCCCGCGCGGACGACGAAGAGGTGCCCGCCGTCCACCTCGATCATCGCCAGCCGCAACTGCCCCGCGTGCTGCGGGAACTGCTCGGCGACCGGTTGGGCCAGGGCCTGCAGTCCGGCCACCACGGCGGCGAAACGGTCCACGTCGTCGGGGTCTTCGGCCCCGTAGGAGGTGATGGCCTTGCCGTCGCTGGAGGCCACGAGGGCGAAGCGGATCTCCTGGATGCTCTCCACAAGGTCGCGGAGCGCCCAGCTCACGTCGGTTCCCTGGTGCGTCATGGGGACTAGTCGCTCTCTTCAGTGCGTTGCCCGGTGGACGCGCCACCGGTGGTCGGGTCACGGAGGTCGGCGGTCTCCGGTGGCGGGGAGACGCCGGTCACCGCGCCGGGGTCGCGTCCGGCGGTGGCGAACGCGGCCAGGCCGGCGAAGGAGGCGTCCGGCGGTACGGAGGGGACGGCGGGGAGAGCGCCCCGTTCGGCCGGCTCCGCCCGGTCGGCGTACGCGGCCGGGGCGGCGGCCGGGGCGGCGGCCGGGGCGGCGGCCGGGGCCTGACCTGCGGCCGGCTCCCCTCGCCTGCTCCGGCGCCGGGGCAGGCCGCCCGGCGTGGTCCCCCCGGAGCCGGTGCCGCCGTCGGTGCGGGCCGGGACGGTGGCCGGTGCCGGGCCCGGTTCCGCGATGGCGGACGGCGCCGTGGCGGTGGCCGTCGTGGCGGTGGCCGTGGCGGCCGCCGGCAGCGGACCAAAGTACTTGTGCGGTACAACGATTACGACAGAGGTACCCAGCCACGGCGAGTCGGCGAAGGTGACGCGGATGCCGTAGCGGCGCGCCAGGGCACCGACGACGCGGAGGCCGATGTTGGCGTCCTCCGAGATACCGCCGAGGCCCGGACCGGGCGAGGTGCCCGCGAGGGCCTGTTCGGCCTCGCGCTTCTTCTCCTCGCTCAGGCCCTTGCCGGAGTCCTGGATCTCGATGCCGACACCGTTGGGGACCTCCTTGCCCGAGACGACCACCGGCTCGGTGGGCGGCGAGTAGCGCGCCGCGTTGTCCAGCAGGTGGGCGAAGACCAGCGTGAGGTGGTCCACCAGGCCGCCGTCGACGCCGAGCTCCGGCAGATGACGCAGCTGGACGCGGTGGAAGTCCTTGATCCGGCCGATGCCGCCACGCATCACGCTGAGCAGCCGCTGCGGCTCCTGCCACTGCCGGCCCGGGCGGTCGGACCCGCCGAGCACACCGATACTGGCGGCGAGGCAGTCGGCGGGGCCGATGGCCTGGTCGAGTTCCATCAGGCCCCGGGCGACGGCCGGCAGCCGTCCGTGCTCGCCCTGCAACTCGTGCAGGCGGCCACGGAGTTTGCTGGTCAGGACGTGGATGCGGTTGCCCACGCCGATGACCGCCTGTTCGGCGGAGGTCGAGCGGTCGAACTCCGCCTCGACGCCGATCAGCGCGGTCCTGAGGACCTTGCGCAGTCCGGCCTGGAGGTCGGCGCCGACCTTGGCGCACTGCTCGACGGTCGGCAGGATGTCGTCGATGGCGTCACCGGCGCGCAGGGCGCGCATCGCGTCGGGCAGCTGCTCGTCGGCGAGCCGGGAGACCGCGGCCAGCTGGTGGCTCAGCCGCTCCTGCCAGGCCTCGTCCTGCTCGGCGAGGCGGGTCTCGTAGGTCGTGGCCTGCTCGGCCAGCCGGTCCTCGTAGGCCCGGTCGTGCTCCGTCAGCCGCATCTCGTAGGTCTGTGCCTGCTCGGTGAGCTGTGCGTCCAGGCCGGCGCGCTCGGCGGAGAACTTGCGCTCCAGGCCGGCCACGTGCTGCTGCCACTTCTGGGAGTGCTCGGCCTGCGCGGTGCGATGGGCGTCCTCGGCCCGGCGCAGTTGTGCCCGGGTGCGCAGGAGGAGGCGTACGCACACGGTGCCGGCCGCCGTCGCCACCACACCGGCGACGGCAGCGGTTATTCGCTCCGAGCTCATGAACGTGGCGGCTACCGTGCCGCCTCCCAGACCCAGTGGCATCAGCCACCAGCTGTGCCAGGCGACAGGGGCCCGCGCCGCCGGTGGCGGAGTGGCGAGTTCCATCTGCATCCTTCGAACCAGAACGATCGAACATGGGGGGTGTGCAAGGGAGGTGTGCAAGGGGACCGCACTCATGAGTACGCACCGTGAGTCGACCCGTCGCGATCGCGTCAACTCGCAGCGCCGTCACGGAGCTTATCGGTTGGGAAGCCTAAAAGATCAATTCCACGGCCCTGCGGAAGTGAGGATTCCGTCACGCTCCGCCAGCGGATGAACGCATGGTTTCCCCGACGTGGCGGAGCGAGGCAAGCTGGGTGACCATGAGCGACGTGAACACCATGCGAGCCATCAGCCAGGACGTCCTCGGCGGTCCCGAGGTCCTGAAGGAAGTACGGCCCGAGCGCCCCGAGCCGCGCCCGAACGAGGTGCTGGTACGGGTGCGTGCCGCCGGAGTGAACCCGACCGACTGGAAGCACCGGGCGACCGGCGGCTTCCTCGGCGAACCGCCCTTCGTACTGGGCTGGGACGTCTCGGGCGTCGTGGCGGCGGTGGGGATCGGCGTCGCCGCCTTCCGGCCCGGCGACGAGGTCTTCGGCATGCTGTCCTACCCGTTCGGCCACGGCTCCCACGCGGAGTACGTCACCGCGCCCGCGCGCGCCCTCACCCACAAGCCGGCCGGAATCGACCACGTCCAGGCGGGCGCGCTCCCCCTGGTCTCGCTGACGGCGTGGCAGGCGCTGGTGGAGCGGGCGGACGTCCAGCCGGGACAGCGGGTGCTGATCCACGCGGCGGCCGGCGGTGTCGGCCATGTGGCGGTGCAGATCGCCAAGGCCCGGGGCGCCCACGTGATCGGCACGGCCAGCGCGGGCAAGCACGAGTTCCTGCGCTCCCTCGGGGCGGACGAGACGGTGGACTACCGGGAGACCGACTTCGCCGAGGCCGTGAAGGACGTCGACGTCGTCCTGGACACCATCGGCGGCGACACGTCCCTGCGGTCGCTGCGCGTGCTGCGCCCGGGCGGGGTGGTGGTCTCGATCCTGCCGGTCGGGTCGGACGAGTTCTACGAGGAGGCGGAGCGGCTGGGCGTGCGTGCGGTGCGGATGCTCGTGGACGCCGACCGGGCCGACATGCGGGAGATCGCCGGCCTGGTCGAGTCGGGGAAGCTGCGGGCCACGATCGCGCGGACGTTCCCGCTGGCGGACGCGGCGGAGGCACACGCGCTCGGCGAGACCGGCCGCACCACAGGGAAGCTGGTCCTCGTGGTCGACTGACCGACCCGGTGTGAGATTTCGATGACATATGTCAATCGAACATGCTCAAACTCGCTCGTTCGGGGTAACTTTTCGAGCGGAGCAGGCAGTAGAACGTAGGTAGTCGAGCCCCCGGAACAGGCTGGAGGCAAGGTCGTCGTGCGGCAGCAATCCCCGTCGCCCACCCGGCATCTGCACGTGCGCCGCGACCGTGGGCACACGGTGCTGGAGTTCCGGGGCGAGATCGACATCGCGTCGGCCGCGGACATCACCCCGCGTCTGGACCGGGAGACGGAGCGCCCCGACGCCCTGGTCGTGCTCGACCTGAGCGGGATCGAGTTCTTCGACTGCTCAGGACTGCGGCTGCTGTACCGGGCCCGTCGCCGGGTGCTCGACCGGGGCGGGCAGGTGCACCTGGTGTGCACCCACCCGCTGACCCTGCGCATGCTGCGGATCACCGGCCTGGCGCGACTGATGCCGCCCCGGCCGACCCTGGAGGAAGTGCTCGGCGTCAGCCGGCCGGCGGGGCGTCGAACAGGGCGCTGACCGACTCGCCGTTGTGGATGCGGCGCACGGCCTCGGCGAGCGCGGGGGCGATGGAGAGGATCCGCAGCTTCTCCGTGTGGTCGTCGGCCGGCACGGGCACGGTGTTGGTGCACACGATCTCCAGCACGTCCGGCTGCTCGCTGAGCCGCCCCAGCGCACCGGCGGCGAACAGCCCGTGCGTACACGCGACCCGGATGGTGCGCGGCCCCGCCTCCCGCAGCCGGTCGAGGAGTTCCAGCACGGTGCTGCCCTTGGCGATCTCGTCGTCGAGCACGATGACGTCCCGCCCGGCGACGTCCCCGATCACGGCGCTGATGCTGACCCGGTCGTCGGCGTACCGCTGCTTGGCGCCGGCCGCGACCTGGGCGCCGAGCATCCGGGCGAACGCCGCGGCCTCCTTGGCGTTGCCCAGGTCCGGCGAGACGACCGTGGTGCGGGACAGGTCGTACTGACGGAAGTGCGCGGCCAGTTCGCGCAGCGCGTGCAGGTGGTCGACCGGGACCGAGAAGAACCCGTGCACCTGCGGCGAGTGCAGGGTCATGGCGAGGACCCGGCTCGCGCCCGCCGCCACCAGCAGGTCCGCCGCCAGACGCCCGCCCAGCGAGATGCGGGGCGCGTCCTTCTTGTCGGAGCGGGCGTAGGAGTAGTGCGGCATGACGACGGTGATGCGGCCGGCCGACGCCCCGCGGGCCGCGTCGCACATCAGCAGCAGTTCGACGAGATGCTCCTGGACCGGCTTGACCAGCGGCTGGACCAGGAAGACGTCACGCTCCCGGCAGTTGGCCTGGAGCTGCACCTCCAGACAGTCGTTGGCGAACCGGCTGACCCGGGTGGGGCTGAGGGGGACGCCCAGATGTGCGCAGACCTCCTCGGCCAGCTCGGGATGGGCACTACCGCTGAACACGGCGATGTCTCGCACGGACCGCTCCTAGCATGATCCTGACCGGCCGGGGGACCTCAGCTTACGGATATCCGGTTGCGGCAGGCCCGGGGGGTGGCGCCATGATGACGCCGTCCGTGTTCGCCCCTCGTCAGGTCAGGATCCCCCGCATGCGCCGACTCCTCGACATCACCCAGTGCCCCTTCCGGCCCACGGTCATCGAGGACTCGACCCCACATGCACATCCCGGACACCCCGAACACGCCGAGCACCCTGAACATCGGCATTCTGGCCCACGTCGACGCCGGTAAGACCAGCCTCACCGAACGGCTCCTGTTCGACCACGGCGCCATCGACCGGCTGGGGAGCGTCGACGCCGGCGACACCCGTACGGACGACGGCGGCATCGAGCGGCGCCGCGGCATCACCATCCGTTCCGCGGTCGCCGCGTTCACCGTCGGTGACACCCAGGTCAACCTGATCGACACCCCGGGGCACTCCGACTTCGTCGCCGAGGTCGAGCGTGCCCTGGAGGTGCTGGACGGCGCGGTGCTGCTGCTGTCCGCCGTGGAGGGCGTACAGGCGCGGACCCGCGTGCTGATGCGTACCCTGCGGCGGCTGCGGCTGCCCACGCTCGTCTTCGTCAACAAGATCGACCGGGCCGGCGCGCGCACCGACGACCTGCTCACCGACGTCCGGCGCCTGCTGACCCCGCACGTCGCGCCGCTGACCCGGGTGGCGGACGCCGGCACCGCGGGCGCCCGGGTCACGCGCCGCTCGCCGGACGAGCGGACCGCCGAGGCACTCGCCGAGGTCGACCCGGACATCCTGGCGGCGCTGGTGGACGGCCCCGAGCCGACCGCCGGGGACCTCGCCGCCGCACTCGCCGCCCGCACCGCCGACGGCTCGTTCCACCCGCTGTACCACGGCTCCGCGCTCGGCGGCCAGGGCGTCGCGGAGCTGGTCGAGGGCCTGGTCGGGCTGGTCCCGGCCGCCGCACCCGCCACGGCCGGCCCCGCGGATCCGAGCGGCACGGTCTTCGCCGTGCGCCCGGGACCCGGCGGCGAGCGGACGGCGTATCTGCGCCTGTACGACGGTGAGGTGCGCCCACGCCGGCGGCTGACGTTCCTGCGGCGCGAGTCCGACGGGCGGACCACCGAGGTCTCCGGCCGGGTGACGCGAATGGACGTGGTCGGTGGGGCCGGCACACTCACCGCCGGGAACATCGCCGCGCTCACCGTTCCCGGCGGCCTGCGTGTCGGCGACCGGCTCGGCGGGCTGACCGACCGCGCCCCGCAGTTCGCGCCGCCGACCCTGCAGACCGTGGTCCGGGCCCGGCGCACCGAGCAGGCGGCGCCGCTGCGCTCCGCCCTGCTGGCGCTGGCCGACCAGGACCCGCTGCTGCACGCCCGCCCGGCTGAATCCGGAGCCACCGCCCTGCTCCTGTACGGCGAGGTCCAGATGGAGGTGCTCGCGGCGACGCTGGCCGAGGACTACGGCATCGAGGCGGAGTTCGCGCCTGGCCGGGTCCGGTTCCTGGAGCGCCCGGCGGGCACCGGCGAGGCCGTGGAAGAGATGCCGTGGCTCGACCGCACCCGGTACTGGGCGACGATCGGACTGCGCATCGAGCCGGCGCCGCGCGGCTCGGGCGGGGTGTTCGGCTACGAGACGGAGCTCGGCGCGCTCCCCCGCGCCTTCCACCAGGCCCTGGAGGAGACGGTCCACGCCACGCTGCAAACCGGCCTGACCGGCGCCGCCGTCACGGACTACCGGGTCACGCTGATCCGCTCCGGTTTCAGCTCGCCGGTCAGCACCGCGGCGGACTTCCGCGGCTTGACGCCGATCGTGCTGCGCCGGGCCCTGCGGCAGGCGGGGACGCGGCTGTACGAGCCGTACCACGCCTTCGAGGCGGAGGTTCCGCCGGACGCGCTGGCGCCGGTGACGGCACAGCTCGCCTCGCTGGGCGCGGATTTCACCGGTACGACGGGCGGCGACCCCGCCTGGCTGATCACCGGCGAACTGCCGGCCCGGCGGGTGCGGGAGGCCGAGCTGCGGCTGCCGGGTCTCACGCGCGGGGAGGCGGTGTGGTCGTCCAGGCCGTCGGAGGACCGTCCGCTCAAGCCGCCCCACTGAGGCCGCGCTGGATCACCGCGCGGAACCCACCGCCCTGTGCCGCCGTACGCGCCCCTCCGTTCCTCCGCGCCTCCGTGCCTCCGCCCCCGTCACCGTTCGCCAACTACTCGGTCTGGCAAAGGAGATGGGGGGCATCCGGACAGTAGGAAGGAGGGCCGTCGCCATGACGACTCCCATCAGGAAGCTCCCCCGGCGCATGCCCGGCTGGGCGAAGGTGCTGAGCGCGGTCGTGCTGGTGCTCGTCGTGCTGTTCGCGGGGCTCCGGCTGAGCGTCGTACCGGGGCTGAAGGATCTCTTCGGCACCGAGACCCACGACCGCTCGGGCCCCGCGCTGCTGAAGTCCGTCCAGGACATCAGCCGTTACGAGGCCGCGTCCGGCAACTTCCAGGTCGTCGTGGACCTGGAGAAGGACGCCAAGCTCCTGCCCGACGCGATCCGCGGCACCCGCACCCTGTACGTCGGGGCGGGCACCGTCGACGCCTTCGTCGACCTCGGCAAGGTGGGCGAGGACGACGTGAAGGTCGACGGCGACCGCACGTCGGCCACTCTCCGGCTGCCGCACGCGGCGCTCGGCGAGCCGGCCCTCGACCCCGAGCGCTCCTACGCCGTGTCCAAGCAGCGCGGGCTGCTCGACCGCCTCGGCGACCTGTTCTCGGACAACCCGAACGGCGAGCAGGCCGTACAGAAGCTGGCGGCCAGGCACATCGGCGACGCGGCGAAGGACAGCGAGCTCAAGGAGCGTGCCGAGAGCAACACCACGGCGATGCTCCGGGGCCTGCTGCACTCCCTCGGCTTCGGGGAGGTGCGGGTGACCTACGGGCCCTGAGGGACGGAAACCGCTCCCGCATCCCCGCCGCATCCGCGGGTAACCGCTCCAGCACACGGGGAAGTTGACGACTGGAGGACCGAATGGCTCGTGCCGCCTCAGGGCCGCGTTCCCTACTGCGCCCCCGTGCCGCCAAGGCCGAGGACGCCGACCGGCGCGAACGGCGCCCGCTCGCCCTTCCGTTGCGCCTGCTGGCGATGGCGTGCGCGTTCGTCTTCATGGTGGCGTTCGCGGTGGTGCTGGCGCGGCTGACGCTGCACCCCTCCCCCGCCTCGGAGGCGCTGACCCACACCAACATGCGTCCCGGCAGCTCGCTGCGGGCCTATCTGGACCAGCCGGCGCTCCGGGACGCCGTGAAGCAGATCGGCGGCAACCTGCTGCTGGGTGTGCCGTTCGGCGTACTGGTGCCGCTCGTCGCCCCCCGCACGCGGGGGCTGCTGAGGGTGCTGCTGCTGACGGCCGTGGTGATGCTCCTGGTGGAGTTCGCGCAGGGTGCCCTGGTCACCGGGCGGGCCTTCGACATCGACGATGTCATCCTCAACTCCACGGGTGCGCTGGCCGGTTACCTGCTCCTGGGCCGGCGGATGAGCCGCGCGGTGCACGCGCGCCGGCCCCGCGACTGAAAGTGGGGAAGGTGGTCCGTACCAAGGTATTGACCACCTCTTAGCTCACCCCTTAAATCAAGAGGCATCACCTTACCCCCCACCTCGGTCGGCGCCCCGTCCCCGGGACGCCGTACGGAAGGGAGAGCCGTGGTCCGTCCACGCCTGCTCCGCAGATGCCTCCTCGCCGCCGCCCTGTCCGCCGGGCTGGCCGCCTCCCTGGTGACCGGCCCCGCCCAGGCGGAACCCGGAGCAGTCAAGGCCGCCGACGCCTCGGCCGCCGCCGTGACGTTCTCCGACACCTTCGACGGACCCGCCGGTGCGGCCGTCGACTCCTCGAAGTGGCAGATCGAGACCGGCGACAACGTCAACAACCACGAACGGCAGTACTACACCTCCGGCAACAGGAACGCGGCTCTGGACGGCCAGGGCAACCTGGTCATCACGGCCCGCAAGGAGAACCCGGCCAACTACCAGTGCTGGTACGGCACCTGCCAGTACACCTCCGCCCGGCTCAACACCTCCGGGAAGTTCACCGCGCAGTACGGGCACGTCGAGGCGCGGATGAAGGTGCCGCGCGGGCAGGGCATGTGGCCAGCGTTCTGGATGCTCGGCACTCCGGTCAACTGGCCGGACTCCGGCGAGATCGACATCATGGAGAACGTCGGCTTCGAGCCCTCCACCGTGCACGGCACCATCCACGGCCCCGGCTACTCCGGCGCGGGCGGCATCGGCGCCGGCTACACCCTGCCGGGCGGCCAGGCCTTCGCGGACGGCTTCCACACCTTCGCCGTCGACTGGGCGCCCGACTCGATCACCTGGTCGGTGGACGGCAACGTCTACCAGCGGCGCACCCCGGCCGACCTGGGCGGGAAGCAGTGGGTGTTCAACAGGCCGTACTTCCTGATCCTCAACCTGGCGGTCGGCGGCTACTGGCCCGGCGACCCGGACGGCTCCACCGTCTTCCCGCAGTCGCTGGTGGTGGACCACGTCTCGGTGACGACGAGCGACTCGTCGACCGGCGGCGCGATCCGGGGCCTGGCCGGCAAGTGCGTGGACGTCGCCGCGGCGAACTCCGCCAACGGCACCCCCGTACAGCTCTACGACTGCAACGGCTCCGCGGCCCAGCGGTGGACGGTCGGCTCCGACGGCACGATCCGGGCGCTCGGCAAGTGCCTGGACGTCAACGCCGGCGGCACGGCGGACGGCACGGTCGTCCAGCTGTGGGACTGCAACGGCAGCGCCGCCCAGCAGTGGGTCGTCACCGCGGCGCGCGACATCGTCAATCCGCAGGCCGACAAGTGCCTCGACGCCGCCGGCAGCAGCTCTGCCAACGGCACCCGCCTGCAGATCTGGACCTGCACGGGTGGCGCCAACCAGAAGTGGACGGTCGGCTGAGGCACCCGAGGGGCTACGGCCTGTCCGGCGGATCATGCCGCAGACGCGGGGGCCGGCACGCCCTCCCCCACTGCCTTAAGGGCGTGGGAGGTGCCCCCAGCGGCGTTGTCGTCGGTTGTCAACTCCCCCACGCTCGACTGCGCTCGCGCGGGGGGACCCCCATCGCGTTGCCGCCCTCCTCCGCCTTGCAGCTGCACGCACCAGCCCCCGCTCACCTGCGCTGATGAGGCGCCGTCGCTTTCCTGCGACCTGATCCGCCGGACAGGCCCTAACGCGGCGTCCAGGTGAACTTGTCCCCGCCCACCCAGCGGACCACGTCCGGGTCGTCCAGGTCGTGGACCGTGATGCCGAAGGCCGCGGCGGCCACCAGTACGTCGGTGACCGCCTTGGCCTCACCGACCACCTGGCCGTCGATCTCCACGATCCGGAACGGCGGCGTGCCCGGCTGCACCTGGAGCACGAGGATCCGCGGACTGCCGATGTGCGGGCTCTCGATTTCGGTCATGCCTAGAGGGTAGGCCGCAACCCGGGGTAGCGGCCGGGCGGACGAGTCCGCGGCAGGTCCACGCGGCGGCGCGGTCCCTCAGGGGCGCCGCCAGTCGTCGCCCGTCAGATGGGATCCGGCCATCGGGCCCATCCGGAGCATGCCGCCGTCGACGCTCCAGGACGCACCGGTGACGTACGAGGCGTCCGGCCCGGCGAGGAAGGCGATCACGGCGGCGACCTCGCGGGCGTCGCCGGGCCGGCCTGGGGGTACCTCCCAGGCCCTTAAGGCACTGGGGGAGGAACGCCGGGGCGGCGCTCGGTGTGCGGGTCGGTGTCCTCCTGGCCGGTCATGGGCGTGGCGATCTCGCCGGGCGCCACCGCGTTGACGGTGATGCCGTGCTCGGCGAGCTCGATCGCCATGACCTGGGTGAGCAGGCCGAGGCCGCCCTTGGCCGCGCAGTACGGGGCGGCGCCCACCCGCGGCTGGTGCTCGTGGACGGAGGTGACGTTGACGATCCGGCCGCCGTCGCCCTGCCGGATCATGCGCCGGGCCGCCTTCTGCCCGCACAGGAACGGTCCGGCCAGGTCGACGTCCAGGACGTGCCGCAGGTCGTCCAGGCCCAGGTCGAGGAAGGGTGTGGCGGTGCCCGTACCGGCGTTGTTGACCAGGACGTCGATCCGGCCGAGCCGCTCGCACAGTTCGTCGACCGTGTCCGCGGCCTCGGGCAGCCGGGTCAGGTCCACGCGGGCGGTCTCGGCCCGGCGTCCCAGGGCACGGACCTCCTCGGCCGTCCGTTCGGCGCCCTCCTCGTCGGCGTGCCAGGTGATGCCGATGTCCATCCCCGCCTCGGCCAGGCGTACGGCGGTGGCGCGGCCGATGCCGGAGTCGGAGCCGGTGATGACGGCCACCTCGGCGTCGGACGGGCTGCGACTGGGCATGACGGCCTCCTCTTCGGCGCGCCTCGGCTCATCGGCGCTCCTCAGCTCTGCGGCTGCTCGGCCCCGCGGCACGGAGCGGTGCGCGGGGCGTCGCAGTACCCGGGTGCGGTGAGCACAAACCGGCCGGCCCGTGGTGCGGGTACGGGGGCGCTGGGGAACCCTGGACGTGCCGGAGCAGGCCGCAGGAGGAGGTGGCGATGGAGCCCGTCGAGGCGCTGGAGCGGATCGCGTACCTGCTGGAACGGTCCCAGGCGCCGACGTACCGTGTCCGCGCCTTCCGCACCGCGGCCCGGGTGCTCGGTGAGCTGCCCGCCGGCGAGCTGCGCGAGCGGGCCGGGTCGCTGGAGTCGCTGAAGGGCGTCGGACCCAAGACGGCTCAGGTCGCGCGCGAGGCACTGTCCGGGCAGGTGCCCGGTTACCTGGAGAAGCTGGAGGGCGAGGCACAGGCCCCGCTCGCCCGGGGCGGTGAACGGCTGCGGGAGCGGTTGCGCGGTGACTGCCATCTGCACTCCGACTGGTCCGACGGCGGCAGCCCGATCGAGGAGATGGGCCGGGCCGCCGCGGCGCTCGGGCACGAGTGGGCGGCGCTGACCGACCACTCGCCGCGGCTGACGGTGGCGCGCGGCCTGTCCCCCGAGCGGCTGCGCGAGCAGCTGGACGTGGTGGCCGGGCTCAACGAGACCTGGGCGCCGTTCCGGCTGCTGACCGGCATCGAGTGCGACATCCTCGACGACGGTTCGCTGGACCAGGAGCCGGAGCTGCTGGAGCGGCTCGACGTCGTCGTGGTGTCCGTGCACTCCAAGCTGCGGATGGACTCCCGCGCGATGACCCGCCGCATGGTCACCGCCGTACGTGATCCGCACGCGGACGTCCTGGGCCACTGCACCGGGCGGCTGCTGACCGGGCGGGGGCGGCCGGAGTCGGAGTTCGACGCGGACGAGGTGTTCGCCGCCTGCGCGGAGTCCGGCACGGCCGTGGAGATCAACAGCAGGCCGGAGCGGCTCGATCCGCCGCGCCGGCTGCTGCGCCGGGCGGTGGAGGCGGGAGTGCTGTTCTCCGTCGACACCGACGCGCACGCGCCCGGCCAGCTGGACTGGCAGATCCACGGGTGCGCGCGGGCGGAGGAGTGCGGGGTGCCGACGGAGCGCGTCGTCACCACGTGGTCCTTGGACGAGCTGCTGGCCTGGACGCGGGAGGGCCGTACGCCGTCCGGAGTGGTGGGCCGCTGACGTGGTACCCGCCGGGCCACACACGGACCAGTGACAGTGACGGACCAGGAAGGGAACAGTGCATGGAACGGGCGGCCGTGTTCGACGTCGACGGAACCCTCGTCGACACCAATCACCTGCATGTGGCGACCTGGTGGGAGGCGTTCCGGCAGGCGGGACACCGGGTGCCGACGCACGCCATCCACCGTGCGGTGGGCCTCGCCTCCACCGACCTCATCGGGCATCTGCTGGGCGAGGACCGGGACACGGACCACGATGCCCAGCTGAGCGCCGCCCACAAGGCGCTGTACGGGCAGTACTTCGACCGCCTGCCGGCGTTGCCGGACGCGGGAAAGCTGCTGCGCCGCCTGGCCGATGAGGGCTGGAAGGTGGTCCTCGCCACCTCGGCGGGCGGCCCGGAGCTGGGCGCACTGCGGCGGGCGATCGACGCGGACGACGCGATCGCCGCCACCGCGAGCGCCGACGACGTCGACGCGGGCAAGCCGTCGCCCGAGCCGGTGGAGCACGCCCTGGAACTGGCCGGGGTGCCGGCCGACCGGGCGGTCTTCGTCGGCGACACCGTCTGGGACATGCGCGCGGGCAGCCGGGCCGGGGTGCGCTGCGTGGCGGTGCTGTGCGGCGGTCTGCCCCGGGCCGACCTGGAGGAGGCGGGCGCGGACGCGATCTACGCCGACCCTGCCGACCTGCTGGCCTCCCTGAAGCGGAGCCCGTTCGGATGAGCCGCCGTGTCGTGGCTCACTTCGGGATGTGCCGGCCGGTCACGCGGATACCCGGCACCGCATGACCGCTGTGACGAGTGCCGCCCGGGAGTTGGTCCGGGGCCGGCGGCCCTTGACCGCGGTGTGGCGGGGGACGTGTGCCGTCGGACGGTCCGTCCGGGCCGCCTGGCGGGCGCCTGGACGGGAACGCGACCTGGTCGTGCAGTCGCTGAAGGCCGCGGGCGCGGCGCTGATCGCCTGGGCCGTGGCGGGTGTCTGGCTGGGCGATCCGATGGCGCTGATGGCGCCCTGGGTCGCGCTGGTCCTCGTACAGGCCACCGTCTACAGCTCGGTGCGGCAGGCCGGGCAGCAGTTCGCGGCGATCTGCGCCGGAGCGCTGGTGGCGTCAGGGGCACAGGCGATCACCAATGACATCACCGGGGCGCTGGCGCTGTCCCTGCCGGTGCTGATGCTGATCGCGAACTGGTCCCGCTTCGGACAGCAGGGCATCTACACGGCCACCACCGCGGTGTTCGTCCTGGCCTCCGGCACGGCGGTCTCGGCCGCCGCGGTCGGGCACCGGGTGGGGCAGGCGGCGCTCGGCGCGGTCATCGGCGTCGCCGTCAACGCCTTCGTGCTGCCGCCGATCCATCTGAGGGACGTGCGGGAGAACCTCGCGGCGCTGGCCCGGGAGGCGGGCGACGTCCTGCAGTCCGTCGCCGACGACCTGCGGGAGACCGAGTGGGACGCGCAGATCACGGCCGGCTGGTCGAGCGACGCGGCGCGGCTGCAGCGTCGGCTGGAGGCCCTGGAGTCGGCCCGGTCCTGGAGCCGGGAGAGTCTGCGCCTCACCTCGGGCCCGCTGCGCAAGCTGCACCGCGCGCCCACCGGCGTCCCGCCCGAGGACGAGGACCAACGGTGGAGTCACGTCACCGGAAACATCACGGCGCTGACTCGGACGCTGGCGGTGGCGGCCGACGACCAGCGGACTCCCGCCCCGCCCGAGGGTCCGGTGCTGGACCTGTACGCGCGGCTGCTGAAGCTGATCGGCGACTCCTGCCATGCCGAGGCCGCCCGTCTGCTCGGCGAGGCCGCGGAGCCCCGCCCCGAGGCGGCGGCGGAGGCGACCATGGAGGAACTGCACCGGCGACTGCAGAACGGACTGCGGGAACACGCCGGACAGGGGGCCGCCCGGACGGCGGTCCTCGGCACGCTGCTGCTGCAGGCCGAGAACCTGTGGGCCGAGATCGTCCCCGAGCAGCAAACGCAGTGACACACATCACCCCAAAACGCGACAGACGGTGGAACACCGGCAGTCCCGTCCCCGTTGAAAGGGGCGTGGGTACGGACGGGACAGTGTCCCCGGGCCTCACCTATTGCCCACAGGGACGATCGTTCGGCTGAAGCCCTGTGGAGCCTTTCGCCGAGAGGCGACCGCCGTC
The DNA here is from genome assembly GCF_042268605.1 of Streptomyces sp. NPDC056296. Lineage (NCBI taxonomy): Bacteria > Bacillati > Actinomycetota > Actinomycetes > Kitasatosporales > Streptomycetaceae > Streptomyces > Streptomyces sp. NPDC056296. Next base: position 207,151 of record NZ_JBHJRX010000002.1, read on the forward strand.
CGTATCCACCACCTGCCGCCCCGGTCGTGATTCCCCCGTCGCGATCGGGGCTTCTTCCTGCGTGCCTCGCCGGCAAGGCGGGTACCCGGTGACCTCCCTACGGGCAGGCGGCCGAGAGGAGCGCAAGGTGAGCAGCGCAACGGGCAGCAGGATCGTGGTCACGGGTGCCACCGGCAACGTGGGCACCAGTGTGGTGCGGCTTCTGTCGGAGGATCCGGAGGTCGCGTCCGTGCTGGGGCTGGCCCGGCGGATTCCCGACTGGTCGCCCCCGAAGACGGAGTGGGCCGCGGTCGACCTGGCCTCGGAGCGGGCCGACCTGACCGGCCACTTCGCCGGCGCCGACGCCGTGGTGCATCTGGCCTGGGCGTTCCAGCCGACGCACGACCCGGCGACGACCTGGCGCACGAACGTGCTCGGCTCCATCCGGGTCTTCGAGGCGGTGGCCGCGGCCGGGGTGCCGGCTCTGGTGCACGCCTCGTCGGTCGGCGCCTACTCGCCGGGGCCGAAGGACCACGCGGTGGACGAGTCCTGGCCGACGCACGGCTGGCCGGACGCCGCGTACTGCCGGGAGAAGGCCTATCTGGAGCGCGCCCTGGACACCTTCGAGCGCGACCACCCGGGTATCCGGACGGTACGGATGCGGCCGGCCTTCCTCTTCAAGCGGGAGTCGGCGAGCGAGCAGCGCCGGATCTTCGGCGGCAAGTTCCTGCCGGGGCCGCTGGCGCGTCCGGAGCTCCTCCCCTTCCTGCCGGACATTCCCGGCCTGCGGGTGCAGGCGCTGCACACGGACGACGCGGCCAACGCGTACCGGCTGGCGGTGCGTTCCGAGGACGCCAGGGGCCCCTTCAACCTCGCGGCCGAGCCCACGGTCGACGCCGAGCTGCTCGGCGAGATGTTCGGTGCGCGTCCGGTGCGGCTGCCCCGCACCGCGGCCCGCTCGGCGATCGCCGCCGCGTGGGGGCTGCACCTGCTGCCCGCCTCTCCGCACCTCTTCGACGCGGTGCTGCGCCTGCCGCTCATGGACTGCACGCGGGCGCGGGCGGAGCTGGGCTGGCGTCCGGAGCACACGGCCACGGAGGTGCTGGAGGAGTTCCTCCTGGGCTTCCAGCAGGGCGCGGGAGCGGCTACGGAGCCGATGCGGGGGCGGAAGGTCGGCTGAGCGCGAGAGGGCGACGGGGCGGGCCTGTGCCCGCCCCGTCGCCCATGCGTGTCGCCGCGTGCGGTCCGTACGGCCCGTGCGTGTCGCCGCGTGCGGTCCCTACGGCCCGGTCAGCCCGAGGACTCCTCGGGCGCCGGGTGCTCGGGGTGTACGGCGCCCGAGTGCGGTTCGCCCTGCCGGCCGGTCCCCGCCTCGTCCGTGTCGGGAACGTCGGTGGCGGGCCCCGCCGCCGGATCCGCCGTGTCGTCGCCGGTGTCGCCCGTACGGGCGTCCTCGTCGTCCTCCGGGCGCTGGCCCTGCTCCATCTGCTCACGCGTGGGCGCGGCGGCCTCCCACGGGTCGTCGCCGGTGCCGGCCTGCTGGTCGGGCATGTCCCGCGGGACGGGGGCGGCACCGTTCTCGCCCGGTCCTTCGAGGCGGTGGTCGGTCACGGCGCACTCCTTCTCACTACGGTCCTCCTGGTCGTCCGAGCGGCACCGGGTACCTCCGCGACGACCAGCGAAACCTCAGTGCGGCGCCCGTTCCTCGAGCGCCGTGCGCCAGGCGGGGGCCGGGTACTCGGGCACCGGTTCGGGGCGCCGGCCGCCGCGCGAGAAGAAGTCGGCCAGCGGCAGGATCGCTGCGCCGACGGTGACCGCGTCGGGGCCGAGCCGCCCCAGGTCGACCGTCACCTTCTCGGCGGGATGGCGCAGCGCGTACGACACCGCGTGGCGGCGTACGGCGGGCAGGAAGCGGGTGCCGAGTTGGAGCCCGGCCCAGCCGCCGATGAGGATGCGCTCGGGTTGGAAGAGGTTGATCAGGTCGGACAGGCCGGCCCCCAGGTACTCGGCGGTCTCCTCCAGGACGGCGAGCGCGACCGGGTCGGCCGCCTCGTCGTCGGCCGGGTAGGCGGCGGCGAGCATCGCGGTCAGGGCGGCCTCCTCGTCGGTGCCCTCGGGCACCCGGCCGCCCTCCTCCCGCCAGCGGGCCAGCAGGGACTCGGCGCCCGCGTACGCCTCCAGGCAGCCGAGCGCGCCGCAGCGGCAGCGGCGGCCTCTGACCCGGACCGTCAGGTGCCCCCATTCGACCGCCCGGCCGTGCTCGGCCTCGGGGGTGACGAGGCTGGCGCCGACGCCGGAGCCGAAGAGGACCACGACCGCGTTGCGGGCGCCGCGTCCGGCGCCGAACCACATCTCGGCCTGGCCGAGGGTCTTGGCACCGTTGTCGATGAGATAGGGGACGGTGTCGGGCAGCGGGGAACCGGCGCGGAGCAGGGCCTCCAGCGGGACCGCGTCCCAGCCGATGGTCTGGCCGTGCACGACGGCTCCCCGGTCCGGGGTCTGCTCGACGATGCCGGGGACGCCGATCCCGGCGCCGAGCAGCCGCTCGGGTGCGAGGTCGGCCGTGGCCAGCACCTCGGCGATGCCGTCGCGGATGTGGCCGACGATCACCTCGACGTCGTACCGCTGCTGGGTCAGGGGGCGCTCGGCGCGGGCCAGTTCGGTGAGTGTCAGGTCGAACAGCTCGACGCGCACCCGGGTCTCGCCGACGTCCACGCCGATCATGTGGCCGCTGCCCGGGGCCACGCGCAGCAGGGTGCGGGGCCTGCCGCCGTCGGAGTCGACGCTGCCGGCCTCCTCCACCAGACCGTCGGCGACCAGGTCGGCGACGACGTTGCTGACGGAGCCGGAGCTGAGCCCGGTCGCCGGGCCCAGTTCGAAGCGGCTGAGCGGTCCGTCGAAGTAGAGCCGTTGCAGCACGGCCGTACGGTTGGCCCTCCTGAGGTCGCGCACCGTGCGCCCGTTCCGCCCCGTCATGTGGTTCCTCCCGTACTGTGCCCGGTCTGCAACATACCTTCGCCGGACTGCGGCACGCGACTTCCCCCCTCCCCTTAATTCATGCTATGAACTCACGCTCGCCAGGCCGTCGATACGCGATCGGGGTTCCTCCATGAGAGCACTCACCGAGCAGGACATCCGCAACTCCTTCATCAACTGCTCGAAGGGCGAGGCCAAGCGCCTGGCCGTCCCTCGCGATCTCGGCGAGCACCCCTGGGACGATCTCGACTTCCTGGGCTGGCGGGACCCCGGGGCTCCCGACCGCAGCTATCTGGTCACCGACCACGGCGAGCGCCTCACCGGCGTCGCCCTGCGGTTCCAGCAGGCTCGGCGCGGCTTCTTCCAGCGCAGCATGTGCGCGCTGTGCCTGACCACCCACCCCCGGGGCGGGGTGTCGCTGATGACCGCGCGCAAGGCGGGCCCGGCCGGCCGCGAGGGCAATTCGGTCGGCCTGTACATGTGCACCGACCTCGCCTGTTCCCTGTATCTGAGGGGCAGGAAGGCGCCGGAGACCGGTGCCCGCTTCGAGGAGAGTCTCACCCTGGAGCAGCAGGTCGCCCGGACCGTGGGCAACCTGTCGGCTTTCCTCGCCAAGGTGGCCGCCTGACGTTCACGGATGCCCGCCGACGTACGGCGCGTGAGAACCGCCCCCACCCCCTTTATCCGGTTACCGTCCTGTCCGGATACGTTCGAGGCGCCTGGGGAAGGGAACAGCCCGAGGATGCGGGATGTACGTAAGAGTGCGGCGGCGGCTCTGCGACGGGTGAAGTGGCTCAGGGACCCCATGGTCGTACAGGCGCTGCGATCGGCCGCCGCGGCCTCGATCGCCTATGTCATCGCGGTGCGGCTGACCCCCGACAAGTCGGCGGCACCGCTCACCGCGCCCCTGACCGCGCTGCTGGTCGTCCAGGTCACCCTGTACGCCACGCTCAAGATGAGCTTCCGCCGCGTGAACGCCGTGGTGGCCGGCGTCCTGGTCGCCATCGCCTTCAGCCAGCTGGTCGGGCTGAGCTGGTGGAGCCTGGCCCTGTTGATCGTGGCGGCGCTGGGTGTGGGGCACCTGGTGCGGGCGCATGAGTTCGTGGCCGAGGTGGCGATCAGCGCGATGCTGGTGCTCGGCGTGACCTCGCACGGCAGCCTGGCGTGGGCGCGGGTGGTGGAGACACTGATCGGGGCGATCGTCGGGCTGTCCTTCAACCTGCTCCTCGCCCCTCCGGTGTGGGTGGAGCAGGCCGGCGAGTCCATCGAGGGGCTGGCCCGGCGGGTGCGGCAGCTGATGCTGCGCATGGGTGAGGAGGCCGCCGACAGCACGCCGTTCCACGAGGCGGCGGCCCGGCTGCACGAGGCCCGCCGGCTCGACCACGACATCGGCGAGGTGGACGAGGACCTGCGCCAGGCCGAGGACAGCCTGCGGTTCAATCCCCGGGTACGCGAGGGGCTGCTCCACCGGGTGGTGCTGCGCACCGGTCTGGACACCCTGGAGATCTGCACGGTGGTGATGCGGGTCCTCGCGCGCACCTTCACCGACCTCGCGAAGGAACGTGAACCGGAGCCCCTGTTCCCGCCGGAGACGGGTGCCACCATCCAGCAGCTGCTGTCCGAGATCGCCGACGCCGTGGTCAGCTTCGCGGTGCTGGTGACCACCAGCGCGAGCGAGGACGCCGAGTCCGCGGAGGAGCGCCTGGCCGCCGAGCTGCGGCAGGCCGCGGTCACCCGGGACAAGCTGGCCCACCTGCTCCTGACGGAGGTGCAGCGCAGTCCACTGCATTGGCAGTTGCAGGGCGCGGTACTGACCGAGGTCAACCGGATCATCGACGAGATGGACACCGAGCACCGCTCGCGCCGGCTCCTGGAGGAGCTGGACCACCACACGCGCGAGCTGCGCGAACGCATGCCGCGGCTGACCCGGCTGCGGGACCGGATGCGGGCCCGGCTCCGGAAGTGGAACCGTGGCGCCGCCGCGCGTCGTTCTCCTTGAGGAAGCCGTTCTCCTCGGGGTAGTCGTTGTCCTCGGGGTAGTCGTTGTCCTCGGGGTAGTCGTTGTCCTCGGGGAAGAGGACGAGGAACAGTGGGAAGAGGGGGCGTACGGATGACCGACACCAGCGTGCGGATCGACGGGAACAGGCTGCTGCTGCCGGGTGGTGCGGCGGTCCGCTTCGTCCGCACCCTGCGACTGCCCGAGACGGGCACCCACCCGCTGCCGCCGGGGCTCGGCGAGTTCCCGGTCCGCCGGGTCGCCGACTACGCCGACACCGTGCCCGAGGCGTGGCGGGCGCGCGGGGGCGTGATGCTGCCGGTGTACCTGCGCGAGGCCATGTGGCTGAGCTTCGCCGGCACGACGGAGCCCGCCGCGCTCCAGGTCGGGGTGGGCAAGGTGTGCGCGGTCTCGGGCAAGCCCTGGAGCGACCGGCTCGCCCGCGACCCGCAGAACTACGTGGTGCTCCCCCGCCAGCCCTGGCTGGACGGCATCAACTCCGGGACGGGCACGGTCCGCCAGTTCGTGGCCGTGCCGCTCGGCATGGGGGCGACCGTCGAGGGCCAGGTCACCGGCGAGGAGGTCTGGGGCGGCGTCCAGTTGCAGGCCTTTTCGCTCAATGACACCGAGCTGGCGCGCTGGCGCGAGGAGGAGCGGCGCCGGACCGAACTGGCGCGCAGGGCGGCCCGGTCGGGCGGAGCCTACGGGGCAGCGATGCCGATGTCCGCCCCGGCCGCTCCGGGCGCCGCCCCGGCCTCCGCGGGCGCGGCCCGGGGGCGGTCCGCGCCCGCGATGGGACTCGGTGTCGGAGGGTCCATGCGGCAGGAGGTCTACCGGGACGACCGGCCGCTGACGGACTGGGCCGAGCGGCCGGCGGGCCGGGTCTTCGTGCATCTGGTGACGCCGCCGGAATGGCGGCGCATCACCGGCGAGGCGCCGCCGCCGTCCCCCGTGGACCGGGCCGCGTACACGCGGGCCGGTCTGCCCTGGTACGACTACTACGACCAGGACGCCCACGACCTCGCGCCGACCGATCCGCTCCAGGACGTCAAGCCCGTCGGGGACTGGATCGGGGACGACCACGAGCCGTGGCAGTCCCCCGCACAGCAGCAGGTCCGGCCGCTCAAGGACGCGCCGGGCGCACCGGTGGAGGACGGGGACTGGTAGTCACGGGGCCGGCGGCGAGGCACGGGTCGCGGGCACGGGGGCGGCTTCACCGGCCGTCGCCGGCGAGGCCGTCCGCGTCACCCGTCGCCGTCGGTGCGCTGCCGCTGCAGGGACCGGGGGCAGGAGGCGGCGCTCGCCTGTGCGAGCAGTACGTGCATCCGCTCGGTGAGCTGCGCGATGTCGTCGGCGGGCGCGTGGAAGGGCAGGCGTACGTCGCCGTGGGCGCGGGCGCGCTCGACGCGCAGCGTCAGTCCGTGCCGGTCGACGGCGAGCGGCCGCACCCGGACCGCGCCGTGCAGGCTGTCGGCGTCGACGAGCCGGGTCAGCCGCTCCACGGCGTCACCGTGGCAGTCGGCGAGATGGGTCAGCAGCCGGGCCTCGGCCAGGGCCAGCGGGTCGGGCCCGGCGGCGGCGAACTCGTCGACACCGACGACCACGGCACCGGACGGCTGCCGCAGCACCACGCGGGTGGGCGTGAACGCCAAGTGGCCGTCCTCCAGGGCGAACCAGCCCGCGAGCCAGAGCCGGGCCCTGATCCGGCCCCGTACCGGGACGGGCGCCACGTCGGCGAATTCCAGCACGGCGGACGGCTCACCCCGGGGCGCGCAGATCGCCGCCGCGAGCAGGGCGCTGTCCTCGGGCACGTGCAGCAGCACCCGGCCGTCGTCGGCCACGGAGTGCGCGCCGACGAACTCCTCGCGGCCGCCCTCCGCGGTCACCGCGCAGGACCATGCGGCGGCGAGTACGGAACGGGCCTGCTCCGCCGTGGCAGGCGCGGCCGTCCAGGTGTGGCTGTCGCCCATCCCCGACCTCCTTCGTCAGTTCATCGAGCACAGATCATCAGGCTCATTAGGTAAGGCTCACCTAACCTATAGGAGATCGGAGTGTGCGCCAACCAGGACGCGTAATCTTCGCGGAACTTTTTCAGTGCACCAGAGGGCGCATTTCAGCGACTTGAGCGCGCGTTTCGAAGTGCAACGGGGGCGCTCACGGCGCGATGACCCCCAGCAGAGCCCGTGCGCACAGGTCGCGCACCTGTTCACGGGTCGGCTCCGGATCCCGCAGCCACTCCAGGCAGACCGCGGTGGTGAACGCCAGCCAGCCGCGCACCGCCAGCCGTACATCGGTCCGCGCCTCGAAGGCCGGGCCGAACTCGGGGTCCGCGGACAGGGCTTCGAGGATCTGCCGCTGCTGTGCCGCGAGGGCCTGCCGATAGACCCGGCGCACCGCCTGGTCCCCGGTCGCGTCGGCACGGTGGAAGGCGCGGTAGCCGTGCGCGTGGGCCCGGACGTACTCCAGGTACGCGTCGAGTCCGGCGGTGAGCTGCTCCCGGACCGGAACGCCGGGCACGGCCGCCGTCATCCGCAGCATGCGCTCGCTCTCGCGCTCGACGACCGCCGCGAAGAAATCCCGTTTGGTCGGGAAGTAGTGGTACAGCAGCCCCCGGGAGACGCCGGCGATCTCGGCGACCTGCTCGATCCACACGTCGTCGTAGGGGCTGTCCGAGAACAGCCGCGCACCCACCGACAGCAACTGCTCCCGTCGCTCGCCGGTGCTGAGCCGGCGGCGTGTGCGCTCGCCCTGGTTCGCGGCCATGTCCGCACCTTACTTGACGTCGGTTCAACAACGGGACGAGACTGAGCCGCGTTATTGAATCCATGTACAACAGGCTTGCCCGGCACCTGCGACACGCCGCTGCGTCAAGGGAGATCGCGTCATGGCGGAGACGACGAACGGAACGGCACCGGACGGACTGCCGAAGGGGTTCCGCAGCGCCGAGCTGGGCTGGCCCGAACTGCATCGAATACCGCGTCCGCCGTACCGGCTCCCCCTGCTGGGGGACGTGGTCGGCGCGAGCAGGCGCACCCCGATGCAGGACTCGCTGCGCTACGCCCGGCAACTGGGGCCGATATTCCGTCGGCGGGCCTTCGGCAAGGAGTTCGTGTTCGTGTGGGGCGCCTCGCTCGCCGCCGACCTCGCCGACGAGGAGCGGTTCGCCAAGCATGTGGGACTCGGCGTGGCCAACCTGCGGCCGGTCGCCGGGGACGGGCTGTTCACGGCGTACAACCACGAGCCCAACTGGCAGCTCGCGCACGACGTCCTGGCGCCCGGGTTCAGCCGCGAGGCCATGGCGGGCTACCACGTGATGATGCTGGACGTGGCCGGACGGCTCACGGACCACTGGGACCGGGCTCAGGCGGCGGGACGGGCGGTGGACGTGCCCGGCGACATGACCAAGCTGACGCTGGAGACGATCGCGCGCACCGGATTCGGGCACGACTTCGGGTCCTTCGAGCGTGCCCGGCTCCATCCCTTCGTGACCGCGATGGTGGGCACACTCACCTACGCGCAGCGTCTCAACACCGTGCCCGCGCCGCTGGCCCCCTGGCTGCTGCGCGGCGCGAGCCGCCGCAACGCCGCCGACATCGGCTACCTCAACCGCACGGTCGACGACCTGGTCCGCGCCCGCAGGGTGGCCGGCGGCGAGGGCGGCGCAGGCGACCTGCTCGACCGGATGCTGGAGACGGCCCATCCCGATACCGGTGAGCGGCTGTCGGCGGAGAACGTCCGCCGCCAGGTCATCACCTTCCTGGTGGCCGGGCACGAAACCACCTCGGGCGCGCTCTCCTTCGCCCTGCACTACCTCGCCCAGCACCCCGACGTCGCGGCCCGGGCCCGCGCCGAGGTGGACCGGGTATGGGGTGACACGGAGGCGCCCGGCTACGAGCAGGTGGCCAAACTGCGCTACGTGCGCCGGGTGCTGGACGAGTCGCTGCGGCTGTGGCCGACCGCGCCCGCCTTCGCGCGGGAGGCCCGCCGGGACACGGTGCTGGGCGGGACGTATCCGATGCGGCGCGGTGCCTGGGCGCTGGTGCTCGCGGGGATGCTGCACCGCGACCCGGAGGTCTGGGGACCGGACGCCGAGCGGTTCGATCCGGACCGTTTCGACGCCAAGGCCGTACGGTCGCGTGCCCCGCACACCTTCAAGCCGTTCGGAACGGGGGCGCGGGCGTGCATCGGGCGGCAGTTCGCGCTGCACGAGGCGACGCTGGTCCTCGGGCTGCTGTTGCGCCGCTACGAGCTGCGGCCCGACCCGGGCTACCGGCTCCGGGTGACCGAGCGGCTGACGCTGATGCCGGAAGGGCTGCGGCTGCGGCTGGACCGGCGGACCGCGGCCGGCCGGCCCGGTGCGGCGCCGGACCGCGCGTCCGTCGCCGAGGACACCGCCTCAGAGCCCCGCTGTCCAGTGCACGGGACGGGTGACTGACCCCGGCAGCCTGGTGCCGGGGCCGCGGTGATCTACGGCTGGGTGAGGAAGAGGGCGCTGCCCGTCAGGTCCGCGTCCGTGAGGTCGGCGTTGCGGCGGTTCTTCTTCTTGCCGCGTGTACCGGCCCGCACGAGTTCGCTGGTGCGCAGCAGCAGGGCGTTGATCCGCCGCCGGTGCGCGGCGCAGGTCGCGTGGACCGGGCGGGCCGCGGGCAGGGTCAGTGCCTCGGTGAGGTACCAGAGCAGTTCGTGCGACTGGCGAACGACCGGGAACACGTCGAAGACGCGGCGGGTCCGCTCCGGTGAGCCGCCCCGGTGAGCGGCGCCGGTCAGGCCTCCAGGTCGGGCAGGTCCAGCCGGGCCAGCCGCTCGGGGTCGGACAGGATGTAGAGGCCGGTGATGAGTCCGTCGACGACGGTGACGTAGGTGACCGACCGCGGACGCCCCTCGGACACGGCGACGGTGCCGACCGCGCCGTTGACCAGGGCGAGACGGGCGAGTCCGGCGAGATGGCGGAAGTGGAACGCGCCGGTGGCGACCGTCCGCGCCCCCCGCACCACCTTCGACGCCGCCACTCCCGAGGCCAGCGCGCCGGCGTCGGCCCGCAGCACCACGTCCGGGTGGAGGACCGCCACCAGGGCCTCGAAGTCGCCGGCGCGGCTGGCGGCCAGGAACGCCTCGACGGCCTGACGCTGCCGGCCGAGATCGGGGTCGGCCGCGGGCGTGGCCTCCCGGGCCCGGCGCCGGGCCCTGCTGGCCAGCTGCCGGGTGGCGGCCGGGCTGCGCTCCACGATCGTCGCGATGTCGTCGAAGGGCACGGAGAACATGTCGTGCAGCACGAACGCCAGCCGCTCGGAGGGCTCCAGGGACTCCAGTACCACCAGCATGGCCAGACCCACCGAGTCGGTGTGCAGGGCCTCCTGCTCCGGATCGCCCTGCGGCAGTGCCCTCAGCACGGGATCCGGGACGAAGGTGTCGAAGCCCTCGGTCATCGGCTCCTCGCGGCGCGCGGTGCGTGAGCGCAGCAGGTCCAGGCAGACCCGGCCGGTCACCGTGGTCAGCCAGGCGCCGAGGTTGTCGATGCCGTCCGCGCCGGTGCGGTCGAGGCGCAGCCACGCCTCCTGCACCGCGTCCTCCGCCTCGGTCAGTGAACCGAGCATGCGGTAGGCCACAGCCTTCAGCTGCCCCCGGTGCTCCTCGAACCGCTCCGCCAGAAGCTGCTGACCCCGCACGTCGCGCTCCCCCTGCTCCCCCTGCTCCCCCGCCATGGCGCTACCGTCCGAAGACTTCGAAGGTCACCGCCGGCTTTCCGCCGAACCGCTCGCCCGCGGCCTCGGCGAACCCGACGAGGAATCCGCGCACGTATGTCTCCGGGTCCTCGTCGGTCAGCACCTCGATGTACGTGCGGTGTTCGAGCAGAGAGCGCACCGCGCGCTCCAGCCCCGGCGTGGCGTCCACGGCGTGCGTGGGCGAGGAGGAACCCGCGACGGCGACCCAGCGCACGCCGTTCCAGGGTTCGAGGCCCTGCTCGGTCAGTTCCGGGAAGATCCAGCGGTTGCCGGCGTCGGACGCCGCGTCGAGCGTGGCACGGCCGACGGCGACATGGTCCGGGGTGTTCCAGGCGACGCCGCCCCAGGTGTCCCGGTGGTTCATGGTGATGACCAGCTCGGGGCGGTACCGGCGGATCGCGGCGGCGATGTCGCGGCGCAGGGCGGTGCCGTACTCGACGACACCGTCCCGGTGGTCGAGGAACTCCACCTCGCTCACCCCGACGACGGCCGCGCTCGCCCGCTGCTCCCGCTCCCGGAGAGGGCCGCACTCGGCGGGCGCGAGTGTGTCGATGCCCGCCTCGCCCCGGGTCGCGAGGACGTAGGCGACCTCACGGCCCTCGTCGGTCCAGGCCGCGATCGCCGCCGAGCAGCCGTACTCCAGGTCGTCCGGGTGGGCGACGACGGCCAGGGCGCGCCGCCAGTCGCCGGGCATGGGCTCCAGTCGCGTGATCGTCGGCTCCGTCATGCCCGCACACTAACCCGTGCCGCCGACATCCCACCCGGAATTCGAACGCGTCGCCGTTCAGGCCTCGTCGCGGGCGAGGGCGAGCAGCCGGTCCAGGACGCGGGGGCCGCCGGCCCGTACGCCGTCGTGCTCGAACTCGTCGGTGACCCAGGTGCGCAGGCCGCGGATCGCGCGGGCGGTGGTCAGCGCGTGGCCGGTGTCGACGTACATGTCGTCGTGGTACACGGCGGCGGCGGCCGGCACCTCGTTGGCGGCGAGGCGGGCCGGGTCGTACAGGGGCGTCCAGTCGGTGCGGGCGGCGAGCAGTTCGGCGGTCTCGCGCAGCGGGCGCAGAGCCGGGTCGCAGTCGAACATCCAGGGGTGGACCGACTCGCCGGTGAACAGCAGCGGTTCGTCGCCGGCGAGCGCCTTGGCGGCGTCGAAGCGCGGGAACTCGGCGCGGACGCGCTCGGCCGACCAGTCGGTGGGGCGCGCGTCCTGGCCGTAGATGGCCTCGTGGACGAGGGCGTACAGCGGGTGGCCGGCGTACGACAGCAGGCCCTGCACCTGCTCCTGGAACGCGTCGGACAACTCGTGTCCGCGCGGGGTGCGGACGAAGGCGTCCTCCAGGAGGAAGTGCAGGCGGTGGCTGCCCTCGCCGCCGCCGAGGAGGATGCCGAGGGACTGGAAGGCCTCCACGGTGAGCCGGTAGCCGTTCGGCAGGACCACGTCGTGGGTGAGCAGATGGTCGGCGATGCGGCGGGCGCGCTCGACGTCCTGCGGGTAGCGGGCGTAGTGCGCGACGACCTTGCGCTCGATGCGGGGGTAGGCGGCCCGGTAGACGTCGTCCGCGTGGGCGTCGAGGGAGGGCAGGCCGCCGGTGATCAGGGCGGTGCTCAGTCCTTCGGGGGCCAGCGACAGGTAGGCGACGGTGCAGAAGCCTCCGAAGCTCTGGCCGAGGACGGTCCAGGGGGCGCCGCCGGTGACCTCGGGGCGGATGGCCTCGCAGTCGCGGACGATGGCGTCGGCGCGGAAGTGGGTGAGGTGGTCGGCCTGCTCGGCCGGGCCGCCGCGCAGCGGGAGCGTCTGGCGGTTGGCGGGCGTGGAGGCACCGGTGCCGCGCTGGTCCAGGAGCAGCACCCGGTAGTCCTTCAGGGCGCGGCCGAGCCAGGCGGGACGGCCGATGAAACGGTTCGCCCCGAAGCCGGGGCCGCCCTGGAGATAGACCAGCCACGGCAGGTTCTGGCCCGTCCTGTCGCTCGCGACGGCCTCGCGGGCGTACAGCTCGATCGTCTCCCCGGAGGGGTTCGCGTGGTCGAGGGGCACGGTGAAGCGGCGGTCGGTGAGGACGACGCCGGGCTGACGGTAGCTGACGCTCAACGGGGCTCCCGGAACGGATGGACCATACGGACGGATCTTTCGACCGTGTCCCAGTTCAGCACATGATTCTGCGGCCCGAGACCCCCGGGAGGGGAAATTCGTGCTGAACGACGGGTCAGCGGGCGGCGAGGCTGGAACGCCGCACCACCAGTTCGGGCTGGAGCACGACCCGCCGGTGCGTGTGGGCCCGGTCCGCGCCCTGCGACTCGGTCTCCTCCAGCAGCAGTTCGGCGGCCATGGCGCCCATGGTGACGGCCGGCTGGCGCACGGAGGTGAGCGGGACGGCCGCGGCGGCGGCGAACTCGATGTCGTCGTAGCCGACGATCGCGAGGTCGTCGGGGACGCCGACCCCGGCGGCGTACACGGCCTGCAGGACTCCGAGGGCGAGCAGGTCGTTGGCGCAGAAGACGGCGGTCGGCCGGTCGGAGAGGCCGAGGAGGCGGGCGCCGGCGTCCCGGCCCGCGGCGACGTCTAGCCGCTCGGTGGGCAGTTCGCGCAGGGCGCCGGGAGCGAGTCCGGCCTCGGCGAGCGCGTGCAGGGCGCCGGTGCGGCGGTCGCGCACCTGGTTGAGGCCGGGCGGGCCGCTGACGTAGGCGATGGAGCGGTGCCCGGCGTCCACGAGGTGACGTACCGCCAGGGCGCCGCCCGCGACGTCGTCGACGGAGACGGAGCACTCGGTGGTGCCCTCGGCGACCCGGTCGACCAGTACGAAGGGGATGTTGTGCCGCCGGAATCCCTCGATGTTGCGGCCGGTGGCGTCGGCCGGGGTGAGCAGCACACCGCGGACCCGCTGCTCGGCGAAGAGCGAGAGGTACTCGGCCTCCTCCCCCGCGTTCTGGGCGCTGTTGCAGACCATCACGCCGAGCCCGGCGTCGCGCGCGGCCCGCTCGGCGCCGCGCGCGACGTCGACGAAGAAGGGGTTGCCCATGTCCAGCACGAGCAGCCCCATAATGCGGCTGCGGCCCGCGCGAAGCTGGCGCGCGGACTCGCTGCGGACGTAGCCGAGCCGGTCGATCTCGGCCTGCACGCGCGCGCGGGTCTCGGTCGCGACCGTGTCGGGGCGGTTGATGACGTTGGAGACCGTGCCCACGGATACTCCGGCGGCGCGGGCGACGTCCTTGATACCCACCGAATGGGCCATCGGGCAGGGACCTCCAGGGTCGGGCTGGGCAACGCACCGGGACGTGGGCGGCCGGAAGACCTTCACACATTACCCGCGCCGACGGGGTCTCCCCCGGCCACGGTATGCCGACTACCCTGCGTCTCATCCAATGATCACGAGGTTCGAGCCGGCCGATCACAAGGAGCCGCGATGCGTGTCGCCCTCTTCCTGACCTGCGTCAACGACACGCTGTATCCGGACACCGGCCGTGCCGTGGTGAGACTGCTGACCAGACTGGGCGTCGAGGTCGACTTCCCGATGGCCCAGACCTGCTGCGGACAGGCGCACTACAACACCGGGTACCGGCACGAGGCGGAGCCGCTGGCCCGGCACTTCTCGGACGTCTTCGAGGACTACGAGGCGATCGTGACGCCGTCGGGTTCCTGCGGGGCGATGGTGCGGGAGCTGTATCCGCGGATGGGTGAGCGGGCGCGGGCGGAGGGGCGCGGGGACACGCTCGCGGCCACCCTGGCGCCGGTGGTGCCGAAGACGTACGAGCTGACGGAGTTCCTGGTGGACGTCCTGGGGGTCACGGACGTGGGGGCGTACTACCCGCACACGGTGACGTACCACCCGACCTGCCACGGGCTGCGGAGCCTCGGCCTCGGCGACCGGCCCCGACGGCTGCTGGAAGCGGTGAAGGGGCTGGAGCTGGTTGAGCTGCCCGGCGCCGAGGAGTGCTGCGGCTTCGGCGGCACCTTCGCCATGAAGAACTCCGACGTGTCGGCGGCGATGGGCGCGGACAAGGTGCGCAACGCCGAGTCCACCGGCGCCGAGGTGCTGTGCGCGGCCGACAACTCCTGCCTGATGCACATCGGCGGGACCATGACGCGGCTGCGGACGGGCATGCGGCCGGTGCACATCGCGGAGATCCTGGCGGGTACGGAGGAGGCGGTGACCGTATGAGCGGGACGTTCGTGGGGATGCCGGCCTTTCCGGAGGCCGCGCGCACGGCCGTGCGCGATCCGACGCTGCGCGGCAATCTGCGCCACGCCACCCACACCATCCGCGACAAGCGGGCCCGCGCGGTCGCGGAGCTGGACGACTGGGCGGCGCTGCGCGAGGCCGGCAAGCAGATCAAGGACCACACGCTGCGTCATCTCGACACCTACCTGGTGCGGGTGGAGGAGGCGGTCACGGCGGCCGGCGGAACCGTGCACTGGGCCGCCGACGCCGAGGAGGCCAACCGGATCGTCGCGGACCTGGTGAAGGCGACCGGGGAGTCCGAGGTCGTCAAGGTCAAGTCGATGGCGACGCAGGAGATCGGTCTCAACGAGGCGCTGGAGGCGGAGGGCATCCGCGCCTACGAGACCGATCTCGCCGAGCTGATCGTGCAGTTGGGCAAGGACCGGCCCTCGCACATCCTGGTACCGGCGATCCACCGCAACCGCGGCGAGATCCGGGACATCTTCCGCTCCGAGATGGGCGAGTGGGGCCGCCCGGCACCCGAGGGCCTCACCGACACGCCCGCCGAACTGGCCGAGGCGGCCCGCCTCCACCTGCGGGAGAAGTTCCTGCGTGCCAAGGTCGGCATCTCCGGCGCCAACTTCATGGTCGCCGAGACCGGCACGCTCGTGGTCGTGGAGTCCGAGGGCAACGGCCGCATGTGCCTGACCCTGCCCGAGACCCTGATCTCCGTCGTCGGCATCGAGAAGATCGTGCCGACCTGGCAGGACCTGGAGGTCTTCCTGCAGACCCTCCCCCGCTCCTCGACGGCCGAGCGCATGAACCCGTACACGTCCATGTGGACGGGCACCAGGGACGGCCGGGCCGGGGAAGGGGACGGCCCGCAGGTCTTCCACCTGGTCCTGCTGGACAACGGCCGCACCGACACCCTCGCCGACGAGGTCGGCCGCCAGGCACTGCGCTGCATCCGCTGCTCGGCGTGCCTGAACGTCTGCCCGGTCTACGAGCGGGCCGGCGGCCACGCCTACGGCTCGGTGTACCCGGGTCCGATCGGCGCCATCCTCAGCCCTCAACTCAGGGGCACGGGCAGTGAGATCGACGCCTCCCTGCCGTACGCGTCCTCGCTGTGCGGTGCCTGCTACGAGGTGTGCCCGGTCGCCATCGACATCCCCGAAGTCCTGGTGCACCTGCGGGAGCGGGTGGTCCAGGGCGGGCCCGCCGTCCGGCAGGGCAACAAGGTCGTCCTGAAACCGGCGAAGGGGCATGCCGCCGAGCGGGCGGCGATGCGGGCGGCGCAGTGGGCGTTCACCCACCCCGGCGCGCTGCGGACGGGCCAGCGGCTGGCGTCGCGCACCCGCCGCCTCCATCCGCGCACCCTTCCGGGACCGGGCCGCGCGTGGAGCGGCAGCCGGGACCTTCCGGAGGTGCCCGCGGAGCCGTTCCGGGACTGGTGGCAGCGCACGCACGGTGGAAAGGACGGGGCGGAATGAGCAGCAGAGAGCGCATCCTGGGACGCGTGCGACGTGCCGTCGCGGACGTGCCGCGTGACGACGTGCCGTACGAGCGGGCCGTCGCACGGGACTATCTTCGCGAGCACGGGCGGCGGACCGTCGCGGAGACGGTGGAGCTGCTCGCCGAGAACCTGGCGGACTACCGGGCGATCGTGCACCGGTGCGCGGACGGGCAGTTGCCCGACCTGCTGATGCGGCTCCTGGCCGCTCACGGCTCGCGGAGCGTGGTGGTGCCGCCGGGGTTGCCGCCCGGCTGGCTGGCGGCCGTCGACGCGACCCGGGTCCACGACCGCGCGGCGAGCACTGCGCACGAACTCGACCGGGTCGACAGCGTGGTCACGGGCTGCGCCGTCGCCGTCGCCGAGACCGGCACGATCGTCCTGGACGGCTCCGCCGACCAGGGCCGCCGCCGGATCACCCTCGTCCCCGACCACCACGTCTGCGTCGTACGGGTGCCGGACCAGGTGGTCTCGTCCGTCCCCCAGGCCCTCGAACGGCTCGATCCGTCGCGCCCGTCGACCTGGATCTCCGGTCCCTCCGCGACGAGTGACATCGAACTGGACCGGGTCGAGGGGGTGCACGGTCCGCGCACCCTGGAGGTGGTGCTGGTGGAGGGCTGAGCGAAGCGGTCAGTCGGCGTCTTCCAGGACCACCGAGTCGAGAGTGCCCTCCACGATCCGGTGCCGGGGCAGCGCGAGCCCGAAGACCTGCCCGAGGATGTCGAGCGCGGTGTGCCGCACGAGCCGACGGTCGGCGTCCTCGTCGGGAAGTCCGGCGGCCGTCAGCAGCGGTTCGACGCGGCGCGCCCACTCGGGATCCCCGTCGACACCGTCGTAGCCCCATGAGCGGTCCAGGTGCAGGTTGAAGCCGCATGCGAGCTCCCCGTCGTGGAAGTACGCGAAGTGCGGCGGCACGGGCTTGCCGTTCTCCTCCTCGTACTCCAGGTGGAAGACGTGGGCTCCGCCGTGTGAGACCGCCGCCTGGTGCACCATCTCGCCCATCCAGCCGCCGTAGCAGACCACGAACGACCAGTCGCCGTCCCGTCCGTAGCGCAGGGCGAGCCCGTCCCAGACGTCGCCGTAGAGGTCGTCCAGCAGGTCGTTGACCTGGCGGCCGGTCAGCTCGCCGATGTGGCGCGCCGTGTACGTCGTGTCGAAGGCGCTCCCGGCGATCCGCGACACCAGTTCCTCGGGGGCCAGTTCGCGGGACACGTGCACGCTGTGGCCGCTGAAATCGACGCACCTGGATTCGGCGAGCCACGTTATTCCGTCGGTCATGGCGATCATCGTGACGCATGCCGGGGCGGGGTGTCACTGAGTACACCCCCCGATACGGGTTCTGCGCCCAGTGTGGCCCGCCCTCGGTCTCCGTAGCGTCTTCGACGAGGCACCGCACAGGGCGTGCCGCACGGAAGGTGATGACGATGTTTCGCACCGGCGCACGAGGCGACCACGACCCGGGCCCCGCCCCCGAGGCGCTCCGCCTCGTCAAGGTGACCAGGACCTACGGCACCGCGGAGAACGCCGTGACCGCGCTGGACGGGGTGACGCTGAGCCTGGGACGTGGCACGTTCACCGCGGTGATGGGGCCGTCGGGCTCGGGCAAGTCCACGCTGTTGCAGTGCGCGGCGGGTCTGGACCGGCCGGACAGCGGCATCGTGTGCGTGGACGGCACCGAGCTGACAGGGGGCAGCGAGGCGGAGCTGACGAAGTTCCGGCGGGGCCGGGTCGGGTTCGTGTTCCAGCAGTACAACCTGCTGGAGACGCTGACGGTGGCGCAGAACACGGTGCTGCCGCTCAAGCTCGCCGGGCGCCGAGTCGACCGGAAGCGGGCCCGGGAGATCCTCACCGGCGTCGGGCTCGGGGACCGGCTCGGGCACCGTCCCGACCAGCTCTCCGGCGGTCAGCGGCAGCGGGTGGCGATCGCCCGTGCCCTGGTGACCGAGCCCCGGGTGATCTTCGCGGACGAGCCGACGGGCGCGCTGGACACACGCAGCGCACGGCAGGTGATGCTGCTGTTGCAGGATGCGGTACGGGTGCACGGTCGGACCGTGGTGATGGTGACGCACGACCCGGTGGCCGCCTCCTACGCCGACTCGGTCGTCTTCCTCGCCGACGGCCGACTCGCGGGGCGGATGGACGCTCCGACACCGGACGCGGTCGCGGAGCGGCTGGCGCACCTCGGTGACGACGTGCCGGCGGGGGTGTGAGCGATGTTCGTACTGGCCCTGCGGTCGATCCGGCAACGCCCCGGACGGTTTCTCGCGACGCTGTTGTCCGCCTTCCTGGGCGCGGCGATCATCATGGTGTTCAACTCGATGCACGACACGGCCGGACAGGACGGCGTGGATCCGGTCAGCTCGGAGACGCTGGGCACGGCGGCGGGGGTCGTGGGCGGCTACGGGACCCTGCTGGTGTTCTTCGCCGTGGCCTCGACGCTGACGGTCAACGTGCGTCAGCGGGCCGCCGAGTTGGAGCTGTTGCGCTGCTCGGGGGCGACCCCCGCCCAGGTCAAGCGGATGGTCGTGGGTGAGGCGGTGGCCGTGGCACTGGTGGGCGCGGCGCTGGCGATCGGTCCGGCGATGCTCGGTGGCCGGGCGCTGCTGGGGATGTTCCAGGACGGCGGCCAGGTGGCGCGGTCCGTCGAGTACTCCTTCGGTCCGATCGCGCTGCTGAGCGGCGTGGACATCACACTGATCGCGTCGGCGGGCGCCGCGTTCCTGGCGGTGCGGCGGGTGACGCGGGACAGCAGGGAGCGGGCGGGGGCCCGGCGGTTTTTGACGTACGCCGCGCTGGTCACCGGTGCCGCGGGCGCCTGCTCCACCTTCCTGTTGTCCGAGACGGACGAGGTGCTGATGGCGCCGCCGGCCTACGGGGCGATCCTGCTGTCGATCGGCTTCGCGCTGCTGTCGCCGCGGCTGCTGAGGGGCGTACTGGACCGGCTGCCGCTGAGCGGCGCGAGCGGCTGGCTGGCCGTGCGCAATCTGCGGGAGCGGGCCGGTCACCTCGCCGGGATCCTGATGTCGCTGATCCTGTTCACGGCGGTGTCGACCGCGACGGTCACCATGCAGGCGGTGGAGAGCGACGCCGTGAAGGACTCCGGTCTGGTCAAGTCGGTCGACGCCAAGAACCTGGAGACGCTCAACCTCACGGTGGTCGGCATCATCGCGGTGTTCGTCTGCGTGATGCTGGTCAACTCGCTGTACGCGGCGACGACGTACCGCTCACGGGAGTTCGGGCAGCAGCGGCTGGCGGGGGCGACTCCGGGGCAGGTACTGGGCATGGTCGGCGCCGAGGGCGTGATCCTGACGCTCACCGGGGTGTTCTTCGGGACGGTGGCCGCGCTGGCCGGGGTGGTGCCGTTCACGGTCGTGCGTACCGACGCGGTGCTGCCGGACCAGTTCCTCGGGGTCTGGCTCGCGATGGTGTCGGTGTCGGCGACGGTGACGCTGGGGACCAGCCTGGTGACGGCCCGGCGGGTGCTGCGTACGCCGGCGGTCGGGGCGGTGACGCTGGCCGCGTGAGCCGCGAGGAGCGGGGGGAGGGGGGGGGGGTGGGGGGGGGAGAACACCTCCCCCCTCTCTCCCCCCCCCCTATTTCTTC
>NZ_JBHJRX010000002.1:227101-279362 GCF_042268605.1 Streptomyces sp. NPDC056296
GGGGGGGGGGAGTACGTCCTCGGGGCGCCAGGGGGGGGGGGGGGGGGGTTGCCTCCCGCACCCCCCCCCCCTCCTCCCGCTTCTCCCGCTCCTCCCGCTGTTCGCGGTTCCTCGTGAGACGTGCCGGTCTCTTCCTAGTCGGCCTTGGCGTACTCCTTGGCCATGCCTCCGGCGAAGTCGTACACGACGCACTGTCCGTCGCCCACGACCCAGGCGTCGTGGCCGGGCGAGCAGACGAAGACGTCGCCGGGGCCCACCTCGCTCTCGGCGCCGTCGTCCATGCGGACGCACATGCGTCCCTCGACCACGTAGCAGTTGTGGTGGATCATGCAGCTGTCGGTGCCCGCGATGGGTGCGACGGACTCCGACCAGCGCCAGCCCGGCTCGAAGGTGGCGACGGCGAAGTCGAGTCCTTCCATGTGCACGGCCTCGATGTGCCCGCGGGGGAAATCGCGCCGCTCGTCCGGCTTGTCGAGCGTCTTTGCCTCGAACATGACGCTCCTCCTTTCCCTGGCCCCACCACTCCATCGTCCGCCTGTCAACTCGGGGCCGCCATCCGGGGGACGCGCGGGGTCAGCGCGGGGTCAGCGCGGGGTGCCGCACAGGCGGGCGAAGCGTTCGGCGTCCACGTTGCCGCCGGAGAGGATCACGCCCACGCGGCCGCGCAGCGGGCCGACGCGGCCGGTGAGGAGGGCGGCCAGCGGGGTGGCGCCGCTCGGTTCGAGTACGGTCTTCAGCCGTTCGAAGGCGAAGCGCATCGCGTCCCGGATCTCGTCGTCGCTGACCAGCACGATCCCGTCGAGCAGCCGCCGGTTGAGGGAGAAGGTCAGCTCGCCGGGGGTGTGCAGGGCCTGCCCGTCGGCGATGGTGCGCGGGATGGGGACGGTGACGCGCCGGCCCGCCTCCAGGGACCGTTTGGTGTCGTCGCCGGCCTCCGGTTCGACGCCGACGACCCGGGTGCCGGCGTGCAGACCCTTGACGGCGGTGGCGCTCCCGGCGATCAGTCCGCCGCCGCCGACCGGTGCGATCAGGGCGTCCAGTGGGCCCGTCTCCTCGACCAGTTCGAGGGCGGCGGTGCCTTGTCCGGCGATGACGTGCGGGTGCTCGTAGGGCGGGATCAGGCTCAGCCCGCGTTCGGCGGCCAGGGCCTCGGCGACGGCGACGCGGTCGCCGGTGTAACGGTCGTAGGTGACGATCTCGGCGCCGTAGCCGGCGGTGGCCGCCCGCTTGGAGGGCGGCGCGTCCTCGGGCATGACGATCACGGCGGTGGTGCCCAGCTCGCGCGCGGCGAGGGCGACCGCCTGGGCGTGGTTCCCGGAGGAGTAGGCGGCGATGCCGCGGGACAGCTGCTCCGGCGTGAGGCGGGAGGCCGCGTTGTAGGCGCCGCGGAACTTGAAGGCGCCCACCCGCTGGAGGTTCTCGCACTTGAGGAGGATCTCGGCGCCCGCCAGGGCGTCCAGGGTGCGCGAGCGCAGCACCGGGGTGCGGTGCGCGACGCCCCGGAGGCGGGCCGCGGCGGAGCGGACGTCGTCGAGGGTGACTGGCGGGGTGGTGGTCGTCACGCGTGTCCTCCAGCGGGGTCGGCGGCCGGGTCGGCCGTGGCGCGGGCCTGGGAGAGGTAGTTGTAGGCGGAGGCCCGGGAGATGCCGAGCCGGGCCGCGACCTGCTCGACCGAGCGGCGTACGGCGAACACGCCGCGCCCGTCCAGGTCGCGGAACAGTTCGAGTCGCTGTGCGCGCTCCAGCGCCGCCCAGCTCCTGTCCCGGCGCAGCGGGTGGGCGTCCACGATGGCGTCGACCACCGCGTCGATGTCGTCGGCGAAGGTGGTCGCCGGTGGGTCGGCGGGTGCGCCCGCGGCCCCGGCCAGGGCGCCGAGCAGGGACTGGGCCCGGTCCACGGCGGTGACGTCCAGGTTGACGCACAGGGCGCCGAACACGGCCCCCGTGGAGTCGCGCAGCACCATGGTGGAGGACTTGAGCAGGATGCCGTCGTCCGTCCGCGTGACGTAGTTCAGCTCGTCCCGCGCCTCGTCGCCGCGGGCCAGTACGCGCATGCCGATCTCGCTCATCGCCCCGCCCACGGTCCGCCCGGTCACCGAGCCGGCGACGGCCACGACCGACCGCTCGGGGAGCCGGTAGTCGTGCAGGACCACCTCGCAGACCGGGCCGAACGTCGCCGCGATGCCGTCCACGACGGGGCGCAGGGCGGCGAGGACGGCGTCCCGTTCGGTATCCAGGGCCGGTTCACTCACCAGGGGCCTCCCTCTTCGGCTGCACGGGGACTCTGAGACTACACGTCCAACCGCTGGACTGACAGTCCAGATCAGCTTCCGCGTTTGACATCCGTATCCCACCTGATCATGCTTCTACTAATGAATTAATGAAAGCATGGAAGGTGACGTGGTCGAGTACCGGATCGATCGGCAGAGCGGCATCCCCGCCTACGTACAGATCGTGCGGCAGACCGAACAGGCACTCCGGATGGGTGTGCTGCGGGTCGGGGACAAGCTCCCGACGGCCAGGGAGGTCGTCGCTGCCACCGCCATCAACCCCAACACCGTGTTCAGGGCCTACCGCGACCTGGAGCAGGCGGGCCTGGTCCAGTCGCGGCGCGGGCTCGGCACCTTCGTGACGCGGTCGCTGGCGCGGCCCGGCGCGGAGGACGACTCGCCCCTGCGCGCGGACCTCACCGAGTGGGTCGCCCGGGCCCGGTCGGCCGGACTGGAGCGGGACGACGTGCTCGCCCTGGTCACGGCGGCCCTCGACGAGCACGAGCCGCACAAGAGACACGAGCACGACCCGGATGACCGGGAACGGAAACAGGAGGACGCATGACCGGGCCTGACGAGCCCGCCGCGCTGCACGCCACGGACCTCGGGTTCCGCTACCGGGCACGCGGCGACTGGGCCCTGCGGGACTGCGGGTTCACGGTGCCCCGCGGCCGTATCACCGCCCTGGTCGGCCGCAACGGCGCCGGCAAGAGCACGCTGCTGCACCTGGCCGGCGGGCTGCTGCGCCCCACGCACGGGGAGATCCGGGCACTGGATACCACACCGGACACGGCCGCGGCACGCACCCGGGTCGCCCTGCTCACCCAGGACAGGCCGCTCTATCCCCGCTTCACCGTGGCCGACACCCTGCGCATGGGCGGGAAGCTGAACTCCGCGTGGGACCACCCGGTCGCCGAGCGGGTCGTGCGCGAGGGCGGCATATCCCTGACCGCCCGCGTAGGTGAACTGTCCCCGGGTCGGCGCACCCGGGTGGCGCTCGCCCTGGCCCTCGGCAAGCGACCGGAGTTGCTGCTGTTGGACGAGCCGCTCGCCGACCTCGACCCGGTGGTGCGCGGCGAGATCATGGCGACGCTGATGGCCGAGGCGGCGGAGCGCGAGCTGAGCGTCGTGCTCTCCTCACATGTCCTGCCCGACCTGGAGCAGACCTGTGACCGGGTGATGCTGCTGCGGGCCGGCCGGGTGGAGCTGAGCGAGGACACCGACGCGCTCCGCGAGGGCCACACGCTGGTCACCGGACATGCCGACCAGGCACCCTCGCTGCGGGAGCACACCGTGGTGCACCGCCGTACCCACGGACGGCAGCTGACCGCCCTGGTGCGGCCGCGCGGCCCGCTCGGCGGCGTCTGGCACGTCGAGCGGCCCGGCCTGGAGGAGATCCTGCTCGGCCACCTCCGGTCCGCTGCCGAGAGTACGAAGGAGGCGGCGTGAAGGGCACCCTGTGGCTGGCCTGGCGCCAGCAACGGGTACTGGTGGTCTGCGGCGCCGTGGTCCTCGTGGCCGCCGCGGCGCTCGCCGCGTACTTCCGCTCGGGCATGCTCGACGACCTGCACAGCGGGCTGTTCGACCACTGCGACCCCGGACCGCTGTACTGCGCCCGGCCCGAGGACGGGCTGCCCCAGTTCCTGGACATCGAGCCGCTCAAGCTGCTCGGCGGGCTCAACATCGCCCTGCCCGTCCTCATCGGCATGTTCTGGGGCGCGCCGCTGCTGGGCCGCGACCGGGAACTGGGCACCCACCGGATGATCCTCGCCCAGGGCGTCAGCCGGGCCCAGTGGTTCACCTCCCGCTTCGCCCTCGCGGCGGTGGGCACGGTGGCGCTCTCGGGGACCCTGACCCTGCTGTTCCGGTGGTGGTGGGAACCCGCCGTCAGCCGCAGCTACGGCGTCTTCTGGTACGAGGCCTCCGCACTGGCCGGCTCCGGCCCCGCCACCGTCGCCGCCGCGCTGTTCGGCCTGGCCGTGGGCACCCTCGCCGGGCTGCTGACGCGCCGGGTGCTGTCCGCGATGGCCTGGACGCTGCTGGTCACGGCGGCGGTGGCGGTCCTGGTGCAGTGGACGCACCGGGCCCGCCTGCTGGTCCCGCCCCGCGCCTACGTCAGCGACGGGTGGCAGGCCAAGCCGCCGATGGGCGACAAGTGGTCCACCGGGAACTACGGCCTGATCACGGCGTCCGGCCGCCGCGAGTCCGTCCTGAACTGCCCCGACCCGTCCGGACGCGAGCTGAAGGAGTGCATGGCCCAGCACGGCTATGTCGCCCGCTTCTACGAGGCGAACCCGGCCGGCGACTACTGGACGTTCCAGTGGATCGACACGGCCCTCCTCGGCGGCCTCGCCCTCGGACTCACCGTCCTCACGGTCCTGTTGCTGCGCCGCCGGGTCTGACACCCTCTGCGACACCGTCCCCACCCCACACACGGAGAACCGATCCCATGCCCAAGGACGCCAAGTCCCCGAAGAAACTGCGCAGCAACCGTGCCGCGCTCACGCACAAGGTCGGGTACGCGCTGCGCCACCCCGAGCGCGTCGGCCCCTACGTCCGCCGGGCCGGCCGGGACGCGTGGCTGCGGATCAAGCACCCGGACCACGTCGGCTACTACCGGGCCGTGATGGCCTCCGACGCCCGCCGCAACCCGGAGGCCGCGGTCGGCAGCCAGACCCACGACCGATGGCTGGCGCTCGGGCAGATGCAGTTCGAGTACCTGATCGAGCACGGGCTGCGTCCCGAGCACCACATGCTCGACATCGGCTGCGGCAACCTGCGCGGCGGCTGGCGCTTCATCGACCACCTGGACGCGGGGCACTACTACGGCATCGACATCTCGCCGGACATTCTGATCGCCGCCAAGAAGACCCTGACCGAGCGCGGACTCCAGGCCAAACTGCCCCACCTGACCATCACCGGGAACCTCACCCTGGACTTCCTGCCGGACAACCACTTCGACGTCATCCACGCGCACAGCGTCTTCTCGCACTCTCCGCTGACCGTGATCGAGGAGTGCCTCTCCCACGTCGGCCGCGTCCTGACCGACACCGGGTTCTTCGACTTCACCTTCGACCGCACCGAGGGCACCGAACACCAGGTGCTCCGCGAGGACTTCTACTACCGCACGGACACCCTGCTCGCGCTGGCCCGCAGGCACGGTCTGCACGCGCGGTTCATGGAGGACTGGGAGAAGCGGCCGCACGGCCAGTCCAAGATCCGCGTCAGCCGCTCGCCGCTGCCGTCGTAGGCGGCGGACAGCGACATCCCGGGGGCCGGACCGTCCGTCCGGCCCCTGTCGGCGTGGGTCAGGGCCGCGGGTTGGTGCGTCGCCAGCCGGGCCGGGCGTCCGCGCCCCGGCGCCCGGCCGCGGCGGCGCAGCGGGGGCAGACCCGGCGGACCTCGTCGGCCGCACCGCCGGACTCGGGCAGCACGTCGGTCCAGGTGACGGCCGGGAACCTGGACAGCTGCGAACGGTTGAGGGAGAGACCGCACACGGTCTGGTTCATGCCCTGCTCCCACGCGTGCACCTCGCCGGACGGCAGCCAGCGGCCGTCCTCCTGGTCCCACCAGCGGCCGGAGGCCGCCACGTCGTAGCGCCGTGTCCTCGCCATCGGCTCGGCCCGCCGCCTTCCTCACCCGGCTACCCGCTTTCCGTCCGTACCGGGTGCCCCGGACGGTCGACACCCACACGCGCGTACCTCCTCCTGTGTGATCACTCCGCAAGTCCTGCCGATTTCGGGTGTTTTGTCTGCTTAGCATGCGGGGTCCGCGCATCGCGGGTCGGCGCCACCGCGCGACGGGGCCCGGGCACGGACGGCGCACACCGGCTCGCCCCGACGCGAGTACCCCGTGCCGGCGTGCGTGGGGCGACCGCCCGGGGCCCCACCCGATTCCCCGTGCCGCTCGCCCATGGACCGCCCCGCCCCGTACGAGAGGACACCAGATGGCGCCCACGGGCCGTCACAGCCGACTGGCCGAGCACGCCTTCTCCCCGCACGACGCCGTGATGGGCGCCGCCGCCCGGCACCTGGGCCGCCGGCGTTTCCTCACCGTCACCGCGGCGGCCGCCGCGCTCGCCTTCTCCACCAACCTGCCCGCCCACGGCGCCGTCGCCGCGCCCCTGCGGACCGCCCGGATCACCAGCGACCCGTTCACCCTCGGCGTCGCCTCCGGCGACCCCCTGCCGGACTCGGTGCTGCTGTGGACCCGGCTGGCCCCGGAGCCGTTCCTGGAGGACGGCGGGATGGGCACGGAGCGGGTCACGGTCGACTGGGAGGTGGCGCTCGACGAGTACTTCGCGGCCGTCCTGTTCCGGGGCACCGCCGACGCCCACGCCGAGTACAACCACAGCGTGCACGTCGACGTGAAGGGCCTGACGCCCGGCACGGAGTACTACTACCGCTTCCGGACTGGTGTCTGGCTCAGTCCGGCGGGCCGCACCCGCACCGCGCCGCCGGCGGGCAGCGCCACGTCGTCCCTGAAACTGGCGGCCGTCGCCTGCCAGGCCTACCAGGACGGCTACTACACGGTGCTCCGGCACCTCGCCCAGGACGACGTCGACGTGGTTTTCCACCTCGGGGACTACCTGTACGAGTACGCGGTGAACTCGGAGGGTGGGGAGCGCCGCTACACCGACCGGGTGCTGCCCGACGTGTTCAACCGCGAGACCATGACCCTCGCCGACTACCGGCTGCGCTACTCGCTCTACAAGAACGACGACGACCTCAGGGCGGCCCACGCCGCGCACCCCTTCGTGGTCACCTGGGACGACCACGAGACCGAGAACAACTACGCCGACAGCATCCCGGAGAACGCCATCCCGCCGGAGGAGTTCCTGCTGCGGCGGGCGGCCGCCTACCGCGCGTACTGGGAGAACCAGCCGCTGCGCGCCGCCCAGCTGCCGCAGGGACCGGACGCCCAGCTGTACCGCCGGCTGCACTGGGGCACGCTCGCCCAGTTCGACATCCTCGACACCCGGCAGTACCGCTCCGACCAGGCCTACGACGACCGGCCGCACGCCCCCGGGCCCGAGTCGGACGATCCGGCACGCACCATCACCGGCGCCGCGCAGGAGCAGTGGCTGCTCGGCGGCTGGCAGAGCTCTGCCGCGCTGTGGAACGTGATGCCCCAGCAGGTCTGCTTCTCCCAGCGCAAGTTCGACGTGACCGCCGACGCCGCGCTCTCGATGGACGCCTGGGACGGCTACCGCGCCTCGCGCGACCGGGTCGTCGCCGGGGCGAAGGCCGCCGGGGTCGAGAACTGGCTGATCCTCACCGGCGACGTGCATGTGGGCTACGCCCTCGACGTCAAGGAGGACTTCGACGACCCGGCGTCCGCCACCGTCGGCACGGAGGTCACCTGCACCTCGGTGGCCAGCGGCCGGGACGGCGTGGAGCAGCCCGCCAACTGGGACCTTTACATGCAGGCCAACCCGCACATGAAGTACTACGACGGCAGGCGCGGCTACGTCCGGGTCGAACTCGACCGCCAGGCCGCCCGCCTCGACTTCAGGACGGTCTCCGCGATCAGCACGCCCGGCGCTCCCATCAGCACGGCCGCGTCCTTCGTCACCGAGGCGGGCGCCCCGGGGCTGAACCCCGCCTGAACCCGGCCCGGCGGGCGCGCCCGCGTACTGCACTTGCCACCCACCGCGTCCCCCATAGCGCGAAAGACGCGCGGACCCGACATCGCCGCGGATCTTTCCGGCAAGGACTGTGACTTCGCCGCAGTCGCACCGTAACCCACGGTCACTCACCGATCCCGGCTGTCTCGCACAGCCCTCGAAGGAGGCACATCGCATGGTCGGCAGACATGCCGCGCGCAGCCGCCGCGCAGCCCTGACCGCGCTCGGCGCCCTGGTCCTGACCACACTCCCCGCGGCCGCCTCGGCCGCGCCCCCGCCCGCCCCGGGAGCGCAGCCCGGCGCCGCCCGGATGCTCGACGCCGGCAAAGCCTCGCCGCAGGTGCTGCGCGCGATGCGGCGCGACCTGAGGCTGACGCCGGAGCAGGCGGCGGCGCGGCTGGTCAACGAGGCGGAGGCGGGCACCCGGGCGGGCATGCTGCGCAACACGCTGGGCGACCGCTTCGCCGGGGCCTGGGTGAGCGGCGCGACCTCGGCCGAGCTGACCGTCGCCACGACCGACGCGGCGGACACCGCCGCCATCGAGGCTCAGGGCGCCAAGGCCGCGGTCGTCGAGAAGGGGCTGGCCGAGCTCCGCGCGGTCAAGGAGAAGCTGGACGCCGCCGCCGTCCGTACCCGGACCCCCGAGACGCCGGTCTGGTACGTCGACGTCAAGACCAACCGGGTCATGGTCCAGGCCACCGGCGAGTCGGCCGCGGCGGCCTTCGTCGAGGCCGCCGGGATCGAGGGCCAGGACGTGGGCGTCCGCATCTCCCCGGACCGGCCGCGGGTGCTGGAGGACCTCGTCGGCGGCGACGCCTACTACATCGACGGTCAGGCCCGCTGCTCGATCGGGTTCTCCGTCACCAAGGACGACCAGCAGGGCTTCGCCACGGCCGGTCACTGCGGCGACCCGGGCGCCACCACCACCGGGTTCAACGAGGCCGACCAGGGCACCTTCCAGGCCTCCACCTTCCCCGGCAAGGACATGGCCTGGGTGGGCGTCAACGCCGACTGGACCGCCACACCGGACGTCAAGGCACAGGACGGCACGAAGGTGCAGGTCGCCGGCTCGGTGGAGGCGCTCGTGGGCGCGTCGGTGTGCCGTTCCGGCTCCACCACCGGATGGCACTGCGGCACGGTCGAGCAGCACGACACGAGTGTCAGCTACCCGGAGGGCACCGTCGACGGGCTGACCGGGACGACGGTGTGCGCCGAACCCGGCGACTCCGGCGGGCCCTTCGTCGCGGGCGCCCAGGCGCAGGGCACCACGTCCGGTGGTTCCGGTGACTGCACGAACGGCGGGACCACCTTCTACCAGCCGATCAACCCGCTGCTCAGCGACTTCGGCCTCACCCTGAAGACCACCTCCGCCTCGGCCGGAACACCCGCGCCGCAGGACAACGCGGCGGCGGACGCGTGGGCGGCGGGCCGGGTCTACGAGGCGGGGACGACGGTGTCCCACGCGGGCCTGCGGTACCGGTGCCTGCAGAACCACCAGGCGCAGGGTGTCTGGTCGCCGGAGAGCGCGCCGGCCCTGTGGCAGCGTGTCTGACGGACGGTGAGCCGCCGTACGGCGGCGGGCGCGGGGTCGCCGCTGGACGCGGCCCCGCGCCTTCGTCATTCCTCGGCGAGGAGCGCGTAGGCGGTGGCGATGAACGGGTCGTGGGCGCGGAACCGCCGGGTGCACACCGCGGCCAGGGCCGTGCCGGTGTCGGGCCTGAAGCCGAGGAACGCCTGTTGGCCGAGGGTGGCGCCGCTGTGGAAGTACATCGGCCCGCCGTCGGTGGGGTGCCGGAACCACGCGACCGTGTGCACGTGCCGGTGCCCCAGCCCGCGCCTCAGCACCGGCACCCGCACCGCGCGCAGCGCGCCGGCGAGCGGTGAGCCGGCCGGGTCGACGTGGTCCTCCAGGAAGGTGAGCAGGTCGTGCGGGGTGGACCGGACGGCCCCGGCCGCCTGGAAGCCGCCCGCGTCGAAGGCCGGGACGGGCGTGCGGCCGTCCTTGCGGTGACCCGTGGCGTCGGTCTTGGGGTCCTCCGCGCGCAGGGCCGTACCGCTCAGGCCGAGCGGGCGCAGGACGTACTCGGTGAGCAGGTCCTCCCATGCCGTGCCGGTGGCCGCGGCGACGGCGTGTCCGAGCACGGAGACGCCGTAGTTGGAGTAGTGCCAGCGGGTGCCGGGGCGGTGCCTGGGGCGGTGCCGCAGGAAGGCGCCGGTCAGCCGCTCGGCCGGGTAGCGGGCGTAGGGGTTGGTGCGCCAGGCGGGCAGGGCGCGGGGGACGAAGTCGGCCGGCAGGGCGGGCAGTCCCGACGTGTGGGTGATGAGGTGGGCGAGCGTCACGGGGTCGGGTCCGACCGGCCGGGCGGGGTCCAGACAGGCGGCGGCCGGTTCGCCCCCGGTGAGCACGCCGCTCCGGATCAGCCGGGTCAGCAGCAGTCCGGTGAACGTCTTGGAGGCCGACCCGGTCTCGTAGCGCAGGTCCTCGCGGGGGACGGCGGGCGGCGGGGCGGTGCCGCCGGTGTGCAGGGTGCGCCGGCCGTGCCGGGAGACGGCGAAGACGACGTCGGGTGCGTCGGAGGCCTCGACGGCGTCGGCGAGCCGTTCACGCAGGGTCGCCTCGTCGGCGGGCCCGAGGCGGGCGCGCTCCGGTGGGGCGCCCTCGGGGTCGGCGGGGTCGCCCGGCCAGGGCGTGGGGCGGTCCGTCATGAGCCGGTGTGTGTCAGCTCGGTGAGGGCGCGTGAGGTGGCCAGCAGGGAGGCGAAGGCGGCGACCAGCGTCGGGTGGTAGATCAAGTCGAACAGCGTCTCGGGGTCGCCCTCGGGCATCGTCCGTACGGCGGGCATGGCGCCGTCGGGCTGCTGCGCGGCGGCGAAGCCCTGCCAGGCGGGCTCGTCGAGGGTGGGCCGGGGCAGGCAGGCGTCGACGACGAGGAGTTCGCCGAGCAGGTCCCAGCGTTCGAGGTCCAGCCAGTCGTCGATCCAGACCGGGAGCCAGGTGGCGAGGTAGTCGGCGATGGCGGGCGGCAGGCCGTCGGGGTTCTCGCCCCAGTCGGTGAGGTGGAAGACGGTGTGGGTGACGTCGTAGGCGGTGTGGCCCTCGACCGTCCACGGTTCGGGGGTGCCGGCCAGCCAGGTGGTGGCCACCAGGTCGGCCTCGGGCGGCCGGGCCGTGAGGCCGAAGCGGCGCTGGAAGGCGGACAGGCCCAGGCGCCGGGTCGGTGTCACCGGGAACCGCGTCCAGCTGTCCAGCCGGTGGTTGAGGACCGTGGCCCGCTCCACCTCGGGCTGGCTGTAACCCAGCTCCTTGAACGGCAGGTAAACCTCGAAGGGGACCGGCGAGAACGGCTCGATGCGCTGTCCGCGCACCAGCATGCGGCCGCCGTCCAGGGTTTCGCGCCAGGTGTGGTCGAGCAGTTGGCGGGCGAGTTGCGCCTGCCGGGAGCCGGCGACGCCCTCGCGGAAGAGCACCTTGCAGATCAGGGCGAGTTCCCCGATCGGCTTGAAGCGTTCCAGGAAGCCGATCTCGGGGTCCACGTCCGGCTCCAGCCGGAAGCCGTCGCGGTGGGCCCACAGCCACTCCAGGGCACCGACTCCGACACGGTGGATCAGGCGGGTGTCCGTCATCCCGGCACTCCTTGTCCGGCGTGGTCCACGTCCCTCGGCCGTGCCGTGGTGAGGGCCGCCGCGAACGCCGCCATCAGGGTGGAGTGGTAGCAGTCGGTGAAGGCGTAGGGGGCCGCGCCGTCGTCGGACCCGGTGGCGTCGGCGGACCCGGCGGCGTCGGACCCGGCGGCGTCCTGGATGGCGCCCTCCTCGGGGATAGCGCCGGAGGCGTGTTGTGCCGCCGCGACGCGCTGCCAGGCGTCCTCCAGGACGGCCGGGTCCGGCGGACGCGGCAGGCTCGCCGCCACCGCCAGCAACTCGCAGCTCAGGTCCCACATCCGGGCCTCGAGGCAGGTGTCGAGCCAGGGCGGCAGCCAGTGCCGCAGATAGTCCGCCAGTTCCGGTGGCACGCCTTGGGCGGTGCGTCCCCATTCGGTGAGGTGGAAGACGACGTGGGTGAGCGCGTAACCGGCCGCGCGTTCGAAGGTCCAGGGTTCCGGCAGGCCGCCCAGCCAGGTGCGGCCCAGCGCCTGCGGGACCCGGCCGTGCGGGTTCAGGCCGCTGCGCCGCTCGGCCTCGATGACACCGAGCCGCCGGGTGGGGTACTGCTCGGTGAGCCGCCAGCCGCGGGTCCGGGCCACCACGGCGGCGGACGCCTCGTAGCCGGTGTGCCGGTGACCGGCCGAGGCGAAGGCCGCGTACACCTCCAGCGGGTAGGTGGCGAAGGGCTCAAGCGACTGCATCAGCAGGAACAGTTCGCCCCGGCGGGTCTGCTGCCAGGCGAAGTCCAGCAGGTCGGACACGCGGGTGTGGACCGGGTCCGACGGCGGGGTGCGGGCGGACACGGACGCGCAGACCTGGGCCAGTTCACCCAGTGGCTTCCAGGTGCGGTTCACCTGGCCGTCGGCGGCCAGCGCGTCGTCGCCGAGGGCGAAGCGGTCGCGGTGGGCCCACACCCAGTCCAGGGCGGTCTCCTCGACCTCCCGGACGCTCACAGGAGGACTCCGGCCGGCATCAGCCGTGCCGCCTCCAGTTGCAGGGCCACCCGCGGGTCGCTGCCGCCCATGAGCCGTACGAAGTCGAGGCCCGCCTCGAGACCGAGGGTGTCGGGCACCCCGTCCAGGAGGGTGAGCCAGCGCCCGGCTCCGGCGGCCTGCCGCCAGTCACGGCGGCGTACCGCCCGTACGAAGCCGCGGGCGACGTCCACCGGACGGCGCCGGGCCGCGCGGGTCACCGCGCACTCCTCGCCGGGCAGCGCCAGCGGCGCGAGTACGGCGAGCTGGTGGGTCAGGGACTGCCAGCCCGCGTCGTCGAGCCAGTCGGCGCCGGGTTCCGCGCCCGGGTCGTCGGCGAGCGGGTCGGTCAGGGGTTGGTCGAGCCGGCGCAGGGCACGGGCCATGGCCCAGTGGCTCCATACGACGGCGGGGGCCGCGTCGGCGCGCGGCGGGTGGGCCGCCACGGCGTCCTTGAACACGGCGAGTTGTCCGGGGTCGGGTGGAACGCGCAGAAGGGCGGTGGGCAACAGCGTGTCGGCGCCCAGAACGCGTACCGCCGCACGTGCGACGCCTTCGCCCGCTCCGCCTCCGGTGAGGGTGCCCCCCGCTCGCACGTGGTCTCCGCTCCTAAGAGCGGAGACCACGTCGGAAGCGAGGTCCAGCACCGTTCCCTGGAGAAGGGCTGACGTGCTCGACTGCTCCATCTCACTGCTCCCGTCGGTCCGTCAGCCCTTCTTCGGGCGCGGAGTCGGCGGCGAGAGCAGCAGGTGGGTACCTCCGGACTGGAGGGCGAGCGCTGCGCACTCGCGGCTGTCGCGGAAGACTCCGTCGGGCTCGGCGGGGTCGAGTGCCGCTTCGATGTCGATGTTCTCGGTCTGGACTTCCTCGAGCACCTTGTCGTTGGAAGGCATTTCACCATCTCCCTCTGGTAGCCAAAGGCCTTCACACCACAGGTGTCCGGGAAGTCACAAAGCATGCCTCTCTTCTCAAAATTCTCAGAAGGTAACTCTTTCAACAAATGGGACATCCACCCATCTACTCGATTCGCCGCAGACGCCACACGTTGTCCTCGCGGAAGCCGTCGACCCCCTCGGGCGAGGCGCTCGGCCGCCGGACCGTCTCCTTGGTGTCGACGGTCCACTCGCCGTCGGGCAGGGCGAGTTCGTCGAGGACCCCGTCCAAGGTGGGGAAGACGGCGTCGAAGGGCGGCTCGGCCTGCCAGGACGGCCACCCGGCGTGCATGACGATCAGCAGGGTGCCGCCGTCCGCCACGGCCCGCGCGGCGTCGCGCAGGACGGCCTGCTGGTCGAGCGCGACCGGAGACTGCAGAAAGTGGGCGCTCACCAGGTCGAACGAGCCCCCGGGGAAGGACCGGCCGAGCTCGTGGCGTTCCCAGGCGACCCGGTCACCGACTCCCGCGTCGGCGGCGTGCCCGGCGGCGCGGTCGAGCGCGGTGCCGGAGATGTCCACGCCGGTGACCCGCCAGCCGCGCGAGGCCAGCCACACGGCGTCCGCCCCCTCGCCGCAACCCAGGTCCAGCGCGGTGCCGGGGGCGAGGTCGCTCGCCTCCCGGACCAGCAAGGCGTTGGGGCGGCCGCTCCAGACGCGGTCGGTGTCGCGGTAACGGGCTTCCCAGAACTCCGCGGCGGGGGCCGGGGCGGGCGTGTCGGTCATGGTGCCTCCTGGGGACGGGCGGGATCGTCTGCACGGCGGGGCGCGTGACGGCCACGCGCCCTGCCCATGTGCAGGCTGCACCGGTGGGCACCGGACCGACAAAGTTCTTTGCCGGTCCGGCAAATCACACCGCCAGTCCCGCCGGCCCCACCGGTCCCGCTCGTCTCGCTCGTCCCGCGCCCCGCTGACCCGCGCGCCCCGCGCGCCCCGCTGACCCGCGCGCCCCGCTGACCCGCTCGCCCCGCTCGCCCCGCGAGTCAGCGCGTCAGCGCGTAAGAGCGCCGGACTCGGAAGCAGGGGCGTCGGTGCGCACCCAGACCGTCCGCTGCGGGAACGGGATGTCGATGCCGGCCTCGTCCAGGGCGTCCTTGACCCGGCGCCGCAGCTCACGGGTGACGCCCCACTGCTGGAGCGGCACGGTCTTGACCGCGAGGCGCACGAGCACACCGTCGGCGTCCAGGGACTGCACGCCCCACACCGCGGGGTCCTCCAGCAGGAGGTCCTCGAAGTCCGGGTCCTGGCGCAGGGCGCGGCCGGTGTCCTCCAGCACGCGGTAGACGGTGTCGAGGTTCGCGTCGTAGGCCACGGCGACGTCCAGGACGGCACGCGCCCATTCCTGGCTGTCGTTGCGGACCCGCAGGATCTCGCCGTTGCGGATGTGCCACAGGCCGCCGTTGAGGTCACGTACGTGGGTCAGCCGCAGGCCGACGTGCTCCACCTCGCCGACGGCCTCGCCGAGGTCGACCGAGTCACCGACGCCGTACTGGTCCTCCACCATGATGAGCAGGCCGGACAGGTAGTCGGCGACCAGGCTCTGCGCGCCGAAACCGATCGCCAGGCCGACCACTCCGGCACTGGCCAGTAGCGGGCCGAGCGCGATGCCGACCTGGTCCAGCACCATGGCGACGCCGACCATGAACAGCACGATGGTCACGGCGCTGCTGAGCACCGAGCCGATCGTGCGGGCCCGCTGTTCGCGGCGCTGCCGCGCCCGGGACCGGTCGCGGTGCAGTACGGCGGCGCCGCGGGTGGGCCTGCGGGGCCGGCTCCGGTCGGTCTCGCCCGCCGAGGGTTCCAGGACCCGCTGGACGACCCGGGTGATGGCCCGCTTG
Source organism: Streptomyces sp. NPDC056296 (assembly GCF_042268605.1). NCBI lineage: Bacteria > Bacillati > Actinomycetota > Actinomycetes > Kitasatosporales > Streptomycetaceae > Streptomyces > Streptomyces sp. NPDC056296. The sequence goes on from NZ_JBHJRX010000002.1 coordinate 242,380, forward strand.
GCCACCACGCGCACCACCAGCAGGATCACGACGATGAGCGCGATGCGCAGCGGTATCCCGATCAGTGCCGTGGTGTGGTCGCCGATCCAGTCCGACCACGAGGCCGCCAACTGCGGGCCGTGGGCCGGGCCGGTGGGCGGGGAGGTGTGCGACATCGGCTCAAGTGCTCCGTTCCTGGGGGACTACGTCTGCCGTCGGGCCCGCCTACCCAGGGACGGCTCGAACATGACGCCCGGCGCACTTCGGCGCGCACACGACCTTTTCCCCCACTTGCCCCTTATGCCCGGAGGTTGCGTCATCTTCACTCGTCACCGGCCCATCGTCGGCGCCGGCCCGGGCACCCGGAAGGGAGTCATCCACAGCGGAGGGGGACCTGCGGCGTGGTTACCGTTGCCGTCCTACTGCTGCCCGGACTGGGGCTGCTGTTGTTCACCATGACGTACCTGGAGGACCGGCTGTTCGGCGATCCGGGCCCGGCCGCCCGGCACGCCCGGCGCCGGCATCTGCGTCTCGTTCCGGGCGGCAGAGCCGAGGAGGCCTCGCCGGCCCGGAACCCGGAACCGGCCGAGCACCGGTCACCCGACCGGGACGCCGCCTGAGGCCGGTCCCGCCGGCACGGTTCCCTGGCCGGACCGCGGGCGTCGGCTCCGGCGCTCGGGGCGCCAGGTGGCCACCAGTGCCGCGGCGAGCAGGAGTTCGGCGACGTCTCCGGCGTAGTACATGATCTCCGCGCCCTGCTGGACCTGGTCGACGGGCGCGTGGATGTGGACCAGGAATCCGCCGTACATCGCCTGGGCGATCAGGGCGTGGGCGGCGATCGCGAGGCCCAGGTACACCAGCCGGCCCGGGACGCCGGGCCGCCCGGGAGCGGGGTCGGGGCCGGCGACGGCATGTGCGAAGAGGCATCCGGCGGCCAGGAAGTGGGCGTTCATCAGCCAGTGCCCCGCGGGGTGGCTCATCGCCGTGTCGTACAGCGGGGTGAAGTACAGCAGCCCCAGGGTGCCGGTGCTCAGCGCGAGCGCCACCGCGGGGTGGGTGAGCAGGCGCGCGGGGCGGCCGTGCAGCAGGGAGGTCACCCGGCGGGCGCCGGCCGGTGGCAGGGTGCGGAGCGCCAGGGTGACCGGCGCGGCCAGCACCAGTGCCAACGGGGCGTACATGCCGATCAGCATGTGCTGGGCCATGTGCCCCCGGAAGTCGTCGTGCGCGGCCGACTCCAGCGGTGGCAGCAGCGCTACGGCCAGCAGCGTCAGCCCGCCGAGAAACGCCGCCGACCGCCAACCGCTCCAGCCCTGCACGGGGTTGCGGCGACGAGCCCGGCGCACGGCGAGCAGGTAGCCCCCGGCCGCGGCGAGGAGAATCACCGGGACCAGCACGATGGGTACCGCGTCGAGTACGCCTTCACCGCCGCCGGAGCCGTCCTGGTGCGCGGGGTGGGTGCCATCGTGTACGCCGCCGTGTGTGCCGTCCATCAGGCCTGGCTCCGGGGCCGTGCGGCGCCGCGGTGGGCGTCGGGGTCGAAGGGCTGTCCGCCGCGCTGGAGCAGGTAACCGCCGACCAGGAACAGGGCTCCGAGGACGAGGAAACCGGCGTCCCACCATGCCTGGTGCGGGCCGGCGTAGACATGATGAATGCCCAGGATGTGGTGGTCGAGGACGCCTTCGACCAGGTTGAACAGGCCCCACCCGGCCAGGATCCAGCCCCACAGCACCCGCGAGGCCCACACCGCCCGCCGGTTGTGGGTGACCCGGGAGTACAGAAGGGCCAGGCCGAGCAGCACGGCGATCCAGCACACGGTGTGGAAGATGCCGTCCCACACGGTGTTCATCTCCAGCCCGGAGACGGTGTTCGGGTTGTAGTACTTCACACCGATGCGGTCGTCGTTGGTGCTGGTGAGCATGTGGTGCCACTGGAGGAGTTGGTGGAGCAGGATGCCGTCGACGAAGCCGCCGAGCCCGACCCCGAGGACGATGCCGGGCAGCCGGATGCTGTTCGGTGCCGTCGTGGCCGCTCGGGTCTCACCTGTCGTGGTGGCCATCGCCTGTACTCCGTCCCGTCGGCGGTGCGTGCGGACCTACGGGACACGGTTTCCCGTTCGGCGGGCAGGTGTCACCCACTGGCGGGATCGTTCCGCCGTTTCGCGTCAGCCTCCTCGATGGCTCGCATCACTCTTGCGGCGGAGCTACGAGGGGGCCTCCGGCCCGTCGGCCTCCCGCAGCCGATGGCCGAGTCGGCGCAGGCCGCGGCGGGCGTGGCTCTTCACCGTGCCGAGGGGCCATCCGGTCAGCCGGGCGATCTGCGTGTGCGTCAGGTCGTCGTAGAAGGCGAGGCCGAGGACACGGCGCTGCGGTGCGGGCAGCTTGGCCAGCTCCTGGCCGACGACCACCCGGTCGAGTACGGCTTCCGGCCGGTCGGCCGAGTCGTGCGCGGTCCGCGCGAGCCGGGCGCCGGCCGCCGCGACGAGGTCCGCGCGCCGGGTGCGGGCCGACAGCGCGTCGGCGATCTTGCGCCGGGCGATGCCGACCAGCCAGCCGGCCAGTACGCCCCGCGCGGGCACGAAGGTGTGACGGCCCCGCCACGCGGCCAGGAACACGACCTGGGTGACGTCCTCCGCCTCCCGGGCGTCGCCCAGCGCCCGCTGCGCCAGCGTGAACACGAGGCCGCTCCATCGGTGGTAGGCGGCCACCAGGCACGCCTCCTCGCCGCGCACGAACCCTTCGGCCAGCTCCGCCCCCCGGTGGGCCACTGTGCGGTCATGATGGCTGCTGCTCCTTCACGAGTCGGCCGGGCTCCGGCCGGTCCAGCCTGGAAAGGACGGCCGCGGGCGGGCAACTCGCAGCGAATGTGCGTCGTATGGTGTGGGGGTGTCCGGGGTGGAAGGTGTGAGCGGCGACGACGGTGCGGGGCCGGGCCCGGCGGATGACGTCGGTGTCACGACCGGCGCCCTGGCCCGACGGCTCGGCGTGTCGCCGACGACGGTCAGATCGTGGGACCGGCGCTACGGACTGGGTCCGGCCGACCGGGAAGGCGGCCGGCACCGGCGCTGGCGGGTGGCGGACATCGCGGTGCTGGAGGAGATGTGCCGGCTGACCGCCACCGGGATCCCGCCCGCCGAGGCCGCACGCGCGGCGAAGACCGCCGAACGGCGGGACCACGCCGGGACACACGCGGCCCGGGCCACACCCTCGACGCCGGACCTTCGGCCCCCGACGCCGGGCGCGATGTCCCTCACGCAGGGCGCCACACCCCCCGCGCCGGACGCCACACCCCCCGCGCCGGACGCCACACCCCTCACGCCGGACGCCACACCCCCCGCGCCGGACGCCACACCCCTCACGCCGGACGCCACACCCCCCGCGCCGGACGCCACACCCCCCGCGCCGGACGCCACACCCCCGGCGCCGGGCACCACACCCCCCGCGCCGGACCCCACACCCCCGGCGCCGGGCACCACGCCACCGAGGTCGGGTGCCGCATCACCGGCACCGGACGCTTCGTCCCCGGGGCCGGGGCGCGTCCGCTCCGGGCTCGGTGCCCCGCCGCCGAGACCGGGTGTTCTGCCCTCGGCCCCGGCCCACCCGCCCTCCACGGACACCGCCGCACTACCGGCACGGGACGCTCCACCCCAGGCGCCGGTCCCTCCACCCTCCACGCCCGGCACCCCGCCGCCCACACCGGGTGCTCCTCCCCCGCCCTCGGGCGCCCCGCCCGGCACGCGCGTGCGGGCCGGTGGCGGCGGGCTGCGGCTCGGTGATGTGCGCCGTGAGGCGCGTGGGCTTGCCCGTGCCTCGGTGCGGCTTGACTCGCCGACGGTGCAGCACCTGCTGAACGCCTTCGTCCGGGAGCACGGCGTCGTAGCCGCGTGGGAGGACGTGATGATGCCGACGCTGCACGCGGTGGGCCGTAAGTGGCAGTCCAGCGGCGACCGTTACGTGGAGGTCGAGCACCTGCTGTCCTGGCACGTCTCCACCGCCCTGCGCAGCGCGCCGTTGCTCCGGTCCTGCCCCCAGCCGCCGCCGGAGGCGGCACCCGTGCTGCTCGCCTGCCTCCCCGACGAACAGCACACGCTGCCGATCGAAGCGCTCGACGCGGCGCTGCGCGAGCGGGGCACGGCGACGCGCATGCTGGGCGGCGCCGTACCGGCCCAGGCGCTGACCGCCGCCGTACGCCGCACGGGGCCGCGTGCCGTCGTGCTGTGGTCCCAGACGCGGTCCACGGCCGACTCTCCCCTCGCCCGCCGCCTCGCCGACACGCGGTGGGGCGTCAGGGGCGCCCGGCGCGGCCCCGCCGTCCTGGTCGCCGGCCCGGGGTGGGGACACCGAGCGCTGCCGGGGCTGCCGCGGCCGCGCGAACTGGGCGAGGCACTGACGATGCTGTCCCGGACGGGAACGAGCGCGGCACACGCGAGGAGATCCGATGAACACTGAGGAACGGCACGCCACGGACGCGGACACGGAGTTCGTGAGGTTCTGGCAGGAGCGCCGGGTGTGTTTCCTGTCGACCCAGCGTGCCGACGGGACCCCGCACCTGGTCCCGATCGGGGTGACGTACGACCCCGACACCCGTACGGCACGCGTCATCACGAGCCGGGGTACCGCGAAGGTGCGCAACGTCGAGCGGGCGGAGCATCCCGTCGTCGCCGTGGGTCAGGTGGACGGCCGGCGCTGGTCCACCCTGGAGGGCGTCGCCACCGTACGGGACGACGCCGAGGCGGTCCGCGACGCGGAGGCGCGCTACGCGGCCCGCTACCGGCAGCCCCGGGCGAACCCGGAGCGGGTCGTCATCGAGATCGCCGTCCGGCGCTTCCTCGGCACGGTGCGCCCCCTCGCACCCTCCGGGACCGACGCCCCCGAAGGGTGAGCCCCGCCCGGCCACCGGCCGGGGGCTCACCCTTGGCCACCGACCGGGGTCAGTCGCCGCTCCCGGAGCGGGAGGCGGGCGCCTCGGCCGCCCCGGCCTGAGTCCGGCGGCCGAGGCGACCGGGCCACCACGCGACGGCGCCGATGTCGCGGGCGAGCGCCGGGACGAGCAGCGAGCGCACCACGAGCGTGTCCAGCAGGACGCCGAAGGCCACGATGAAGGCGATCTGCACCAGGAAGGCCAGCGGGATCACCCCGAGGGCGGCGAACGTGGCGGCCAGGACGACGCCGGCCGAGGTGATCACGCCGCCGGTGGCGGTCAGACCCCGCAGGATGCCCTCCCGCACCCCGTGGTCCAGCGATTCCTGCCGTACCCGGGACATGAGGAAGATGTTGTAGTCCACGCCGAGGGCGACCAGGAACACGAACCCGTACAGCGGGACGGAGGCGTCCGTGCCGCTGAAGCCGAACACGTGGGTGAAGACGAGGGCCGAGACGCCCAGCGTGGCCAGGAAGTTCAGCGCCACCGTCGCCACGAGCAGCACGGGCATCAGCAGGGAGCGCAGCAGGACGATCAGGATGACCAGGATGATGGCGAGGACCACGGGCACGATGAGCGTGCGGTCGTGTTCGGCGGTGCGCTGGGTGTCGTACTGCTGGGCGGTGTAGCCGCCGACGAGGGCGTCCGCGCCGGGCACGTCGTGTACGGCCGACCTCAGCCGGGCCACCGTGCTCTTGGCGGCGTCGCTGTCCGCGGGCGCCCGCAGCGTCGCGTCGATCCGCACCCGCCCGTCGACCACCTTCGGTTCACCGCCGCCCGGTCGGCCGGAGGCGGTGACCGCGGTGGCGGAGGCGACGCCGCGTGTGTCACGGGTCGCCGCGAGGACGGGGTCGAGCCGGTCGGCGTCCGCGATGATCACGGCGGGGTTGCCGGAGCCGCCCGGGAAGTGCCGCGCCAGGGTCTGCTGGGCGGCGACGGAGGGCGCGTCGTTCACGAAGATCTCGTCCAGCGGTACGCCCTTGGAGGTCAGGGTCGGCGCGAAGGCGGCGCAGGCGAGCAGCGCGGCGAGGGAGATCGCCCAGATGCGGCGCGGGGCCCGGTCCACGAGTTCGGCGATGCGGTGCCACAGGCGGTGCCCGGCGTCCGGATCGCCGGTCCGGACGGGCTTGGCCGGCCAGTAGGCGGCCCGGCCGAGCAGGACCAGGACGGCGGGCAGGAAGGTGAGCGTGCTCAGTACGGCGCAGACGATGCCGATGGCGCCGACGGGTCCGAGCGCGCGGTTGTTGGTCAGGTCGCTGAGCAGCAGCGCCAGCAGGCCCAGGGCGACGGTCGCCGCGCTGGCGACGACCGCTCCCCAGGAGGCGCGCAGGGCTGCGCGGACGGCGCTGAAACGGTCCGGGTGCCTGGCCAGTTCCTCGCGGTAGCGGGCGGTGAGCAGGAGCGCGTAGTCGGTGGCGGCGCCGATGACCAGGATGGAGAGGATGCCCTGGACCTGTCCGTCGACGCGTACGACGTCGCGGTCGGCGAGCGCGTAGACGATCGCGCAGGCCAGGCCCAGCGCGAAGACGGCGCCGAGGATGATGACCAGGGGCAGCAGGACGCTGCGGTAGACGAGCAGCAGGATCACCAGCACGGTGACCAGTGCGACGCCGAGCAGCAGCCCGTCGATGCCCGCGAAGGCGTCGGAGAGATCGGCCTGGGAGGCCGCAGGACCGGCGAGTTGCGCCTGCGTGCCCGGCACCTGTCCGGCGGCGTCGCGGATGCGCTCCAGGACGTCGGGCAGGCGGTCGCCGAGGTCGGGCTCGACCTGGACGACGGCTTGGAGGGCCGCGCCGTCGTCGGAGGGCAGGGCGGGCGTCGCGGGGCCGACGATCCCGGGCTGCCCTTCGAGGCCCGCGACCGACCGGGTGGCCGCCGCCCGGTGTTCGGTGACGGCGCCGCCGCCGTCCGCGGTCCATACGACGATCACCGGGAGGGTCTCGTCCTGCTGGAAGGCCTTCTGCGCGTCGACGACCCGGGTGGACTCGGCGCTGCGGGGCAGGAAGGCGGCCTGGTCGTTGGTGGCGACCTCGCCGAGCTTTCCGGCGTACGGACCGAGCGTTCCGCCGATGCCGAGCCAGACCAGGAGGAGGACGACGGGGATGAGCCAGCGGGCTCGTCGGGAGGGGGTGGACATCGGTCTTCAGGTCTCCAGGTCTCCAGCGGCACGGAAAGTGACTCGATCATAAACAATCTCAATGATTGAGTTACTCGGGGGCGACGTGACACACCGACTTCTGCCCGGGCCCGTCTCCCGGATGCGCCACGCGCCGGAGAACCACCGGAGAATCAGCGGCCGTCCGACCGCACGAGCCGCAACTCCTCGTTCATCGCCGTCAGAAAGCGGAGCACGGCCGTCAGTTCGCTCTCGTCGAAGCGCGCGCAGGTGGTGGCGGCGGCCTCGGCCAGCGGGCGGAAGTACGTCCGGGCCGCCGCCCGGGCATCGGGCACGTAGTGCAGATGGACGACCCGGCGGTCGGCGCTCTCCCGGACCCGGCGCACGTGCCCGGCGCGCTCCAGCCGGTCCACGCACGCCGTCACCGCGCCCGAGGTGAGCCCCAGGTGTTCACGCAGCCGCCCCGGTGTCATGGGCTCCCGTGCGTCCAGGATCGCCGCGAGTGCCTGGACGTCGGTGGCGTGCAGCCCGTGCTCGCCGGCGAAGCTCTGCACGAGGCGGTTGATCTCGCCGTTCATCCGCCGGAGCTGCGCGGCGAGGACGTGCAGGTCGCTCGCCTCGGACCCGGATCCGGTCCCCCGATCGTGCGCGTGTTGTCCACGCTGGTTCGCTGTCGCCACGCGATCAGCGTATAGAAGGGTCAACCTGGGTCACCGCGCATCCACCGCGGTCCGCGAGCGGGAAGTGATCACCGCGACGACTTCCCGTGCGAGACGGAGCCTGCCCCATGAGCGAAGGACACGGCCGCGTGAACGATGACGGCGAAGGGGACGGCCACGGCGACAGGGACGGCGCCGAAGCGGGGCTGCGCTGCCTGGTCACCGGTGCCACGGGGTACATCGGCGGCCGGCTCGTGCCGGAGCTCCTCGCCGCCGGACACCGGGTGCGGTGCCTGGCCCGCTCCCCGCACAAACTGCGCGACCACCCCTGGGCCGGGGAGGCCGAGGTGGTACGGGGAGACGTCACGGACGCGGACTCGGTGGCCGGGGCGATGGAGGGCGTCGACGTCGCCTACTACCTGGTGCACGCGCTGGGCGGCGGCGGGGACTTCGAGGAGACCGACCGGCGGGCGGCGCGCACCTTCGCGGAGCGGGCCGAGGCGGCCGGTGTACGGCGCATCGTCTATCTCGGCGGCCTGACGCCACCGGGCGTACCGGAGCGCGAGCTGTCGCCGCACCTGCGCTCCCGCGCGGAGGTCGGCCGCGTCCTGCCGGCCTCCGGTGTGCCCACGACCGTCCTGCGGGCCGCGGTCGTCATCGGCTCCGGGTCGGCCTCCTTCGAGATGCTGCGCTACCTCACCGAGCGGCTGCCGGTGATGGTCACGCCGAGCTGGGTCCACACCCGTATCCAGCCGGTCGCCGTCCGGGACGTGCTGCGCGCCCTCGTCGGCAGCGCGCGCATGCCGGGCGACGTCTCCCGCGCCTTCGACATCGGTGGCCCGGACGTCCTCACCTACCGGGAGATGATGGTCCGGTACGCCGAGATCGCGGAGCTGCCGCGTCGGCTGATCGTCCCCGTGCCGGTGCTCACGCCCGGCCTGTCCAGCCACTGGGTCGGCCTGGTCACCCCGGTGCCCGCGTCCATCGCGCGCCCGCTCACCGAGTCGCTGCGGCACGAGGTGGTGTGCCGCGAGAACGACATCGTCCGGTACGTGCCGGCCCCGCCGGGGTTTCCGCTCGGCTTCGACGACGCGGTCCGGCTGGCCCTGCAACGCGTGCGGGACGCCCAGGTCACCACCCGCTGGTCCTCCGCGTCGGTGCCCGGGGCGCCGAGCGACCCGCTGCCCACCGACCCCGACTGGGCGGGCGGCAGCCTTTACACCGACCACCGCGCGCTGACCGTAGACGCGCCGCCCGACGCGCTGTGGCGGGTCATCGAGGGGATCGGCGGCGACAACGGCTGGTACTCCTTCCCGCTCGCCTGGGCGGTACGGGGCTGGCTGGACCGGCTGGTCGGCGGGGTCGGCCTGCGCCGCGGGCGCCGGGACGCCGCCCGGCTGCGGGCCGGTGACTCGCTCGACTTCTGGCGGGTGGAGGAGATCGTCCCCGGCCGGCTGCTGCGCCTGCGCGCGGAGATGCGGCTGCCGGGACTGGCCTGGCTGGAGATGTACGCCGAGACGGACGACGCGGGCCGGACGCGGTACCGCCAGCGTGCCCTGTTCCATCCGCACGGGCTGGCGGGCCACGCCTACTGGTGGAGCGTGTGGGCCTTCCACTCCGTGGTGTTCGGCGGCATGGCCCGCAACATCGCCCGCGCCGCCGCACGGGACCCCCGGCCGTCCGGCCCGGTTCACGATGCCCGCGCCTCCTGAGACAGGCGGCCGCACAGGGCACGCAGGGGACACCCGCCCACCCGCCCACTCACTCGCGCCGCACCGCACCGCACCGCGCTGAGGGCGCTGACCCTCCCGCGTCCCGTACCACCGAGGAGCACCATGACCACGTCGGTCGTCCTGTTCACCCGTGACCTGCGCCTGCACGACCATCCGCCGCTGCGTGCCGCTCTCGACGGTGCCCGGGCCGTCGTTCCGCTGTTCGTCCGCGACCGGGCCGTCGACGCCGCCGGTTACGCCGCGCCCAACCGGCTCGCCTTCCTCGCAGACTGTCTGCGGGCCCTGGACGCGGGGCTCCAAGAGCGGGACGGGCGGCTGATCGTCCGCTCCGGGGACCTGGTCGAGGCGGTGTGCGCGGTGGTCGGCGAGGCGGAGGCCGACGAGGTGCACATGGCGGCCGACGTCAGCGCGCACGCGCACCGGCGTGAGGAACTCCTGCGGGCCGCTCTGGAGGATCGGGGCTGCCGGCTGCACGTCCACGACGCCGTGACCACCGTGCTGGCCCCGGGGTCCGTCACCCCCGCCTCCTCCGACCACTTCGCCGTCTTCACGCCGCACTTCCGGCGCTGGGGCGAGCGGCCGGTCCGGAACGTCCTGGCCGCGCCCCGGAGCGTTCCCGTCCCGGACGGCGTCGGCTCACAGCCGCTGCCCTCCCGCGGTGACCTGCCGGGACTGTCCCCGGGACTGCCCGCCGGCGGTGAGGGAGAGGCCAGGAAACGGCTGGCGGCCTGGCTGCGCGGCGGCATCACCGGTTACGAGGACCACCACGACGACCTGGTCGGCGACGCCACCTCCCGTCTCTCGCCGTACCTGCACTTCGGTGCCCTCTCCCCCGTCGAGCTGGTCCACCGCGCCCGCCGCAAGGGCGGCCCCGGCGCCGAGGCGTTCGTACGGCAGCTGGCCTGGCGGGACTTCCACCACCAGGTCCTGTCCGCACGTCCGCACGCCGCCTCGGCCGACTACCGTACCCGGCACGACCGCTGGCGTACCGGGCCGGCGGCCGAGGAGGACGTCGCCGCGTGGAAGGACGGGCGCACGGGTTACCCGATCGTCGACGCCGCGATGCGCCAACTGCGGCACGAGGGCTGGATGCACAACCGGGGCCGTCTGCTGACCGCGAGCTTCCTCACCAAGACGCTCTACGTGGACTGGCGCGTCGGCGCGCGACACTTCCTCGACCTGCTCGTGGACGGCGACATCGCCAACAACCAGCTCAACTGGCAGTGGGCGGCGGGCACCGGGACGGACACCCGCCCGCACCGCGTCCTCAACCCCACGACCCAGGCACGGCGCTTCGACCCCGACGGAGCGTACGTCCGGCGCTGGGTGCCCGAACTGGCGGGCCTGGAGGGACGGGCCGTGCACGAGCCGTGGCGCCTGTCCGGCCCGGAGCGTGCCGCGTACGACGCCTGTCCCGACCCGATCGTGGACCTCGCGGAGGGCCTGGACCGCTTCCGCCGGGCCCGCGGACGCGACTGACCGGGCGGGGTACGCGCCTACGGGGCCGGGCGGCCGTCAGGTGAAGGGGCTGTTCGGCGTACGAGTGCCGGGGCTGTCGGGGCGGGCCGTGTGGTCCGGGTGGTTCCGGGTCCGGCGGGCTTCCTTCATCTCCGCCTCGTACAGATGGTCGCGGCCCTCGGCGAGCCGCTCCACCGCCGCACGCTCCAGCTCCGTGAACGCCTGGTAGTACGTCCGGTCGTAGGCCTCCACGATCTGGAACGTCCAGTGGCCGGGGATGACGTTGCGCCCGAGGATCTCCCGCTCGACCCGCTCCGCCCACTCCACGTGGCCCGCCTTGCGCAGCAGTGCCACCGCACGGTCCAGTTCCAGGTCCGCCGTGCCGGTGAGCTGGTGGAAGGAGAACAGGTGCCCACGGGCACGCTCGGTCGTCTCCAGCGCCTTCGACAGGGATCCGAGTGCTTCCACGGTCTCGTCGCTGACGTTCTCGGGGCGCCGGTGCGGGTCTTCCATACCGTGGTGGTTCCTTTCCGTACAAGGGACGGTATGCGGGTCGATGCGGGGCGATGCACGTAGCGGTGCTCGTGAACACGGCGTCACGCAAGCGGATCGTGGCCCCAGTTCATGAGCGAGTACCGCCAGCGGGTGTCCTGGATGTCGCCCGAGGGACGCTGGGCCAGGTGCCGGCGGATGTAGCCGACGACCTTGCGCATGTGCTGGTAGTCGTCGTCCGAGAGGTCGCCCTTCTTCGTCCGCAGGATGTGCACGATCCGGCGTCCGGACGCGTGCCCGGTGGACTCTCCCCCGCCGTTGTGCTGTCCGGCGTCCTGCGACCGGTCGGAGGCCAGCCACTTCTCCAGTTCGGCCGGTGTCATGTTCACCAGCTCACGGAACTCGTCCCAGGTCTCCTTCTGCTCCTCGCCGTCCACGCCACCTCACTTCCTCTTCTTCAGCGCCGACGGCTTGTGCACCGCGGACTTGCCCGACTTCTCACTGCGAACCTGGTACTGCGGGTCGTCGGAGGACGCGTCCACTGTGCGGCCCGCCGCTTCGGTCCGCTCGGTGATCTTCTTCTCCACCTCGCCCCCGGTCCGGGTGCCGTGGGTGCTCCATTCGACCTTGTCGCCCTTCTTGAGGTTCTTGCCCTCGTCGCGGTTCTTCGCCATCTCGGTACTCCTTCGCTTGCCGGTTGCGAGCATCGCTCGCGGAGACCGGAGGACGGGTCACGGCGGAAAGCCGTCTCTCCGGTGGTTCCCGGGACGTGCGTCCTTCGGATGCGGTCCGGTCCGCAGGTCCGCCAGTACGTCCCGGGCGGCCCGGCTGCCGGAGGCCAGAGCCCCCTGGACCGATCCGGTGGCGCGGTGATCCCCGCACACGTAACGGCCCTCGGCCCAGCGTGTGGCGCGGTTCAACGGCCACGGGGGACACATCGCCGGGAGCGCGGCCTCGACGGTGTACGTGGCGACCGGTTGCCAGTCGGCCGTGTCGGTGCCGTACAGCCGCGCCGCCCGCCGGCGGACCAAGCTCTCGCCGTCCGGTGCGCCCGCGCCCAGGACCGACGTGGAGACCAGCGCGGTGCCCGGCGGCGCGTAGGTGGGGCTGACCTCGGTGAGCACGCAGGTGTTGAGGACGGCGAGCGTGCTGTCGACCATGAGGGTCGGCTCGGGCAGCGGTGAGCGGTCGGTCGCGTGGTAGTAGGTGGTGACGGTCCGGCCGGGCGGCACGTCGAGCCCCGGCAGCAGACGTGCCGCGGTGGCGGCGTCGGTGGCCACGACCACGGTGCCGGCCGGTCGCTCGGTGCCGTCGTGGAGCAGCACACCCCGGTCGGTGAGGCCGCGGACGGGTGAGTCCAGCCGGACGGTGCCCTCGGGGAGCCGGGCGGCCAGGAGGCGCGGCACGCTGCCGATCCCCCGGGCCGGGAGGCAGAGGGTGCCGCGGGCCATGCTGCGCCACACGAGGTGGAAGAAGCGGGCCGACGTCTCCAGTTCCGGCTCCAGGAACACGCCGGCCAGGAAGGGGCGCAGCAGGTTGTCCACCGCGTCGCGGGACAGTCCGCCGCGCGCCAGGGCCTGGGCGGTGGTCCGGTCCCGGCCGCGTTTGAGGAGGGCGGTGGGAGCCAGTGCGTCGCGGGCGGTGAGGCCGGCCAGAGCGGTGAGGTCCCGGGCTCCCAGGGACCGGCCCGGCAGCAGACCGCCGGCCTCGCGCGGGCGCCGGGTCGGGTCGGTGAGACGCGTGACGCCGGACGGCGTGTGGGCCAGCACCCCGGGGGTGAACGGCCGCAGGCCCAGCCTTCGCAGCGGCAGCAACCGCCGGACCTGCGGATAGGCGGTGTTGAAGACCTGGAAGCCGCGGTCCAGGAGGAAGCCGTCCCGGCGGTCCGTGCGCATGCGCCCGCCGACCCCGTCGGAGGCCTCGTGGAGCGTGACGCGCAGGCCGGCCCGGGTGAGGTCGAAGGCGCAGGCCAGCCCGGCGAGGCCGCCCCCGACCACGATGACGTCCGGTTCCCGGCCGTGTCCGGTGCTCACCATGCGTGCTCCCTCCGGCTCCCCATCAGCCTGAGCCCCGCGCGGAGGTCACACCACTCGGACGGGGCCCCGCCGGTCGCCGCGCGTCGGCCGGGGCGGCGGGCGCACGGCCCCCTCCGGGGGCCCCGACCCCGCCGTCCGCCACCGAACTATCCTGGCCGCGGCGCCGCCGTCCACCGCCGCACTCGTCACCGCCGTCGTTCCAGGAGCAGCCCGTTGAACACCAGCACAGCGACCCCGGACAGCTACTACGAGCGCATCGACGAGCACCGCTACAAGCCCACCGTCCACGCCGGCGGGGCGTGGAGCGCGGACGAGCAGCACTTCAGTCCGCTCGGCGGCCTGATCGTCCACGCCGTCGACCGCCACCTGGCCGGGCGTGCCGGTGCGGGCATGTCACTGAGCCGGATCTCCTTCGACATCCTCGGTCGACCCGCTCTGGACGAGTGCGAGATACGGGTGGAGACCGTCCGGCCCGGGCGCACCATCGAACTGGTCGAGGCGACCGTACTCATCGCGGGCCGGTCCGTGGCGCGGGCCAGGGCCTGGCTGCTGGCCGACGTGGACACCGGCGCCGTCGCCGGTGGCGCCGCCGACCGGCTCACCGCGCCGGAGACGCTCGAACCCTGGCCCATGGCCTCCGAGTGGCCCGGCGGCTACATCGCCTCCCTGGACGTACGCCCGCTCGCCCCGCCCCGGCCGGGCCGCACCACCGCCTGGGTCGCCACCGGGCTCGACCTGGTCGCCGGGGAGGCCGCGAGCCCGCTGGCGTCCTACGTCGCGCTGGTCGACACGGCCAACGGCATAGCGGTACGGGAGTCGCCGGCGGAGTGGATGTTCCCGAACGTCGACCTGACGCTGCACCTGCACCGCGCGCCGCGCGGCCGCTGGACCGGCCTGGACACCACCGTCGTCTTCGGCCCCACCGGTCAGGGCATCACCAGTACCGTGCTGCACGACGTGGACGGCCCCGTCGGACACGCCCAGCAGATGCTCACCGTCCGGCCGCAGCCGTGAGCGGCCGGCGGCACCCCCGCGCCCGACGCGTCAGCCCTGGCCGGCGGGCGGGTCGGCGAGAACGCCGTTGAGCAGTCCGGTGGCCTGGCCGACTTCGATCAGATAGCCGTCCGGGTCACGCAGATAGCACCGGAGTTCGGCCTTCCGGTCGATCGGCTCGGTGAGGAACTCCGCGCCGAGCGCACTCCACTCGCGATAGCAGCGCTCGATGTCGGCCACCCGGATGTTCAGGAAGCTCGTGGCCGTCCCGGGATCGGCCGGCGGGCGGAGCGTGACATCGGGTTTGTCCGGGGTCGGACCGCCGCCCGGGTTCATGATGAGCCAGCTGTTCGCGAGCTTGACGATGCACGGGTTCTCCGCGAGCACGACCTCGCCGCCGAGCACGTCGGAGTAGAAGGCGCGCGAGCGCGGCACGTCGGCCACGGTGAGGAAGTGGGTGAGCAGCAGTCCCGACTCCGGTGCGGGCAGGTCTTCGCGGCGCATGGTTGGGTCCCCCACGCTTCTTGTGACGGGTTCCCTCCATCATGGACCGCGCTCGCCCGGCCGGAAAGACGATCAAGAGGGGGTGAGGACCAGCCGCCCTCGTACCTCGCCCGCTTCCAGCCTGCGGTGCGCCTCCGCCGTCATCGACATCGGCAGCCGGTCGGCGATGCGCGGGCGCCACGGCGTGTCCCTCAGGACGCGTACGACGCCCTCCGCCGCCTCGGCGAGGTCGGCGGTCGTGGCGTTGCTGATGGCGAAGCCCACGATGCTCGCGTCCCTGGTGTAGAGCCGGCTCACCGGCAGTCCGGCGGGCCCCGAGCCCAGTCCGACCATCGCCACCAGGCGCCCGCCCCGCGCCAGCAGGTCCACGGCGTCGGCCGGCGTCCCGTGTCCGGACGTGTCCAGGTGCACGTCGTAGCCGTGAGGTGCGGCCCGGCGCGACCGCTCGACGAGATCCGGCGCCCGGTGGTCGAGGACCTCGGCGGCGCCCAGATCTTGGACGGCCGCGGCGTCCTCGGCACGCGCCGTGGCGACCACCCGTGCCCCGGCCCGGGAGGCGAGGGCCACGGCGGCGCCGCCCACGTTTCCGGCGCCGCCCCCGATGTACACGGTCTCCCCCGGCCTCAGCCGCCCGTGCCGGAACAGCGCCAGCCAGGCCGACGCCGCCGGGTGGGCGGCCGCCACGAGATGTTCCTCGTCGATGTCGCGCGGTGCCGCGTAGAGGCGTTCGGCGGCGACCGTCGCGTACTGGGCGCAGGATCCCTGCCGGCCCGCGTGGCCCAGGCTGTTGCACCACACCCGCTGCCCCGGGGTGAAGCCCGCCGCGCCGGGGCCGGCCAGGGCCACCTCGCCCACCAGGTCACGTCCGACGACGAAGGGGAACGGCACCGGTGTGGCGTACGCCCCCGACCGTACGAAGGTGTCGACGGGGTTGACGGCCACGGCCCCGACCCGCACGAGCACGTCCGTGGGCCCGATCGACGGGACGGGGAGCCGCCCGTAGCGGATGTGGTCGGCCGGGCCGACGGAGTCGATGTACGCCGCCCGCATCATGTCGGGGACTGTGCCGGTCATGACCTCATGCTACGAACGGGCCGGTCACGGCGCAGCGCCGGCCGACGGTGCGAGGGGACTAAAGCGTGGGGCTACATCGGGGAGCTACAGCGGGGAGCTACAGCGTCACGTCCCCGCACAGGTGCACCTCGACACCCAGCTCGGCGAAGAGCGCCGCCTTCGCGCGCAGTGCCTTGTCGGCGGTGTCCGCGTCCGGCGCGTAGGCCACGTTGAGGTGGTTGGCGCGGTGGCGGGCCATGAACTGGTCGCGGCTGACGCCGTGCAGCACCGCGTGCATGATCGGCCACTGGTGGTTGGTGGCGTCGAGCCGGCGCCGCGTCTCCTCCTCCGGCAGCTCGACGGCGCTCGCGCGGCCGAGGTCGACGTGGAGCCGGCCGTCCATGAGGAACACGCGTGACCAGACGATCTCCCCCGGCTTGGAGACACCGCTGAGGGTGCCGCCGCCGAGCGGGAAGTACATCGGCGGCTGACGCATGCTGTACGACTTGCCGTAGCCGCCGTGGTGGGAGGCGGGGACCGAGCCGGAGATCTCGAAGACCCAGACGAACCGGCCGTCGTACTCCTCGCCCCAGCGGATGTCGTGCAGCGTGGTGGCCGGGTCCAGGCCCATGGCCGTCCAGATGCGGTTGGTGACGAGGGAGTCCACGGCGACGCCCTCGTCGACCT
Organism: Streptomyces sp. NPDC056296; assembly: GCF_042268605.1. Taxonomy (NCBI): domain Bacteria; kingdom Bacillati; phylum Actinomycetota; class Actinomycetes; order Kitasatosporales; family Streptomycetaceae; genus Streptomyces; species Streptomyces sp. NPDC056296. The sequence goes on from NZ_JBHJRX010000002.1 coordinate 259,007, forward strand.
CGTTGAAGTGCGGCAGCGGCGCGCCGGCGTAGAGCTCGCGGGCGCCGTCGCGGCTGAGCACCGGCGGCCGGTGGACGTTGTTGAGCAGGCCCTCGGCGAGGTCGCTCGCCGGGACGGTGTCCTTGAGCCCCTGCTGGTACTGGATGCCGACGGCGTCGAGACCGAAGTCGTCGGAGATGCGCACCGCGGCGATGTACATCCTGAACTGGCTGAGCAGCTGGGCGTCGGTGAGTTCGGTGGCCTCGTCGGTGCCGGTGTGGAAGGTCATGCCGGCCTCGTCCAGCCAGGCGCGGACGGCCTCGGCCTCCTCGTCGGAGACCTTGCCCATCTCGGCGACCAGGGCGCTCTGCGAGAGGCGTTCCTTGTAGATGCCGAGCACGTTGAGGAGTTCGTCGTCGATGATGGCGTTGTACATGCCCATGCAACCCTCGTCGAAGACGCCGATGATCGCCTTCTCCGCGCGCAACTGCCGGGCCAGGGCCGTACCGAGTTCGGTCTCGGCGTCCTTCGGCAGCGGCGGCAGGGGCCGGACATGGCTGGTGTCGTGGCTGAGGGTGCCCGTCTCCAGCCAGGTGCGCAGGCCGCCCCGCGCCCAGTCGTCGGTGAAGTCGGGGCTCCACAGGACCGAGTAGTCGCGACCCGCCTTGGTGAGGCTGCCGGCGAGGCCCAGCAGGCCGACCAGGCCCGGGAACTCGCCGCTCCAGTTGGCCACGATCAGGATCGGCCCCCGGTGGTCGCGCAGTCCGGCGAGGACGTGGTGGCTGTACTGCCACACGGCCTCGACGACGATCAGCGGGGCGTCCTCCGGCAGGTTCTTGAAGACCTCGATGCCGGCGCGCTGGCTGTCGATGAATCCGTGGCCCTTGACCTCGTCGACCGGGTGCCCGCGGCGCACCTTCCAGCCGAGGCCGGTGACGGCGGCCGCGAGGTCGCTCTCCAGCTTCTTCTGGGTGGGCCAGCAGGTGGTGTTGGCGGCGGGGCGGAGATCGCCGCTGGTCACGGTGTAGACGGTGGCCGGCTCGGCGGCGGGCGGCCGGTGGGGCTCGGGCAGGGTGTACGCGGTCATGCGGTCTCCGTTGGTTGTGCGTCCTGTTGTGCGTCCTGTTGTGCGTCCCGCCCGCGGTGGGCCGGCGGGTCGAGCGGGACGGGCGGTCACTCGTGTCCCTCGCGGCCGGACCGTCCGTCCGGCGCGCGTGGGCCCGGCCGGCGTGAGGGCCCGGCCGGTGGCGGCAGGCGGGTCGGTGACGGGCGTCCGGGCAGCGGGCGTCGGGCAGTGGGCGTCGGGCAGTGGGCGTCGGGCAGTGGGCGTCGGTCAGCGGTCCTGCAAGGCCGCCAGGTCGTGCACGACGGCCGAGGTGGCCGGGTAGAGCTGCCGGTACAGGGCGTAGAGGTCGTCGTAGCGCCCGGTGTGCCCGGTGCTCGGCGTCACCGTCGCGCGCACCGGGTTCCAGTCGTCGACGGAGGCGTCCTGGACGAGTTGCGCGGCCAGCAGCGCGCCGCCGTAACTCGCGCCGATGGTGATGGAGCGCAACTCCTGCGGGCGCCCGGTGATGTCGGAGACGATCTGCGTCCACAGCGGGCCCTGGGTGCCGCCGCCGACGGCGACCACGCGGCGGATGTCGCCGCCGGCCGCCTCGATGACCTCGATGTTGTGGCGGACGCCGAAACCGGTGGCCTCCAGGGCCGCCCGGTAGAGGTCGCCGCGGGTGTGCGACAGGGTCAGTCCGGCGATCACGCCACGGGCGTCCGGGTCCATCACCGGGGTGCGTTCCCCGGAGAAGTACGGCAGTATCAGCAGGCCGTTGGCACCGGGGCCCGACTCGGCGGCCAGGCGGGTGAGTTCGGCGTGGTCTCCGGCGGCGAACAGGTCCTTCAGCCAGTTGGTGACCGCGCCGGAGGTGGCCATGCCGCCGGCCAGGTTGCGGGTGCCGGGCAGCGCGCCGACCGTGCCCCACAGGGACGGGCTGATGAGGGGCTCGGGCACGGTGTGGACGAGGAACATGGTGGTGCCGTACATCAGCATCAGGTCGCCGTTGCGCTGGGCGCCCACGCTCAGGGCCTCCGCCCAGGCGTCGATGGTGCCGGTGGCGACGGGGATGCCCGCGGGCAGGCCGGTCTGCCGGGCGGCCTCGGCGGTGAGGGTGCCGGCCGCCTCGCCGGACCAGCGCAGCGGCGGCAGCTCGATGCCGGGGGCGACCTCGGCGGCCCAGGGGGCGTACCACCGGCAGGCGTGCGTGTCGTAGAGCGGAGTGCACTGGCTGGCCGAGTGGTGGTCCAGGACGTAGGCACCGGTGAGCCTTCGGACCAGCCACGAACTCGGCATGTACAGGCGGCGGGCCCGGGCGTAGAGCTCGGGTTCCTCGTCGGCGATCCAGGCGATCTTGGGCCCCGCGGCCTGGGTGGTCAGGGCGGATCCGCCGCGGCGGATGACCGCCTCGGCGCCGAGCCGCTTCTCGATCCGCTCGATCTGGCGGACCGAACGGGTGTCCACCCCGTAGAGGATGGCGGGGCGCAGCGGCGTGTCGTGCTCGTCGGTCAGCAGGACGCAGGGCCCCATGCCGCTGACCCCGACGGCGGCCACGGTGACGTCACCGGCGGCGGTCAGTTCCCGGGCGAGTCCGGTGAACTCCCGCCACCACACGGCGGCGTCCATCTCGAAGCGGCCGGGGCCCGGCCTGGAGGGGGTGTGCTCCCGTACGGCCGAGCGGATCAGGGTGCCGTCGAGACCTACGAGAACGCCCTTGCTGCTCGAGGTGCCGATGTCCACACCGATGACTGCGTTGCGAGGCATGGCGAGCACGCTTGCAGAAATCGATTTCAGCGTCAAGAGAGCACACACAAACCGGCGATTACGCAAAGAAGCCCCCGTCAAACAGGGGGCGCAAGCCGTCGAAGCGTGCGCCCGTCTCACCTCTTGACACCCCTTGGAGGCCGCTCTACTTTTCGGTGAAATGGATTTCAGAGCCGTTCCGCGTACTCCACCCATGAGGGCACAACACGATGACGACCTTTGGACTCGACGGCATCTCCCGCAGGACACGAGCCGTGAGCCGTTCCATCAGCGCCGAGAACTTCACCGGCGCCAAGTCCGGCGGCGGCCGCGCCACGGAGGGCACCGGAGCGGTGGCGGCGAGCCGGCTGGGACCGGGCTGGAAGATCTCCCCCAGCATCGACATCCCCGCCGGAGAGACGGCGGTGCTCGCCGACATCGAGGGCCCCGGCACCGTCCGCCACCTGTGGTGCACCACCGACCCGCACCAAGCCTGGCGTGGCACCCTGCTGCGGATGTACTGGGAGGGCGAGGAGACCCCGGCGGTCGAGGTCCCGCTCGGCGACTTCTTCTGCAACGGCTGGAACACCTTCAGCCAGGTCTCCTCCGTGCCCGTCGCGGCGAACCCCAACGGCGGCTTCAACGCGTACTGGCCGATGCCGTTCCGCCGCAAGGCGCGCATCACCCTGGAGAACCTGACCGCCGAGAAGGTCACCCTCTACTACCAGGTGGACTACGAGCTGGACGAGGTCGGCGAGGACGCCTCCTGGTTCCACGCCCAGTGGCGCCGCAGCAACCCCGTACCGGTCGGCGAGGTGCACACCCTGCTCGACGGCGTCACCGGCGCCGGCAACTACGTGGGCACGTACCTGGCTTGGGGCGTCAACAGCCCCGGCTGGTGGGGCGAGGGAGAGTTGAAGTTCTACCTCGACGGCGACGACGAGTACCCGACGATCTGCGGCACCGGCACCGAGGACTACTTCGGCGGCGCCTGGAACTTCGACGTCCCCGGGCAGGGGTACACCGCCTACACCACTCCGTACCTCGGTCTGAACCAGATCCTGCGCCCGGACGGGCTGTACCGCAGCCAGCAGCGGTTCGGGATGTACCGCTGGCACGTCCTGGACCCCATCCGTTTCGCCGAGGACCTCCGTGTCACCGTGCAGAGCCTCGGCATCGGGCCGGGCCAGGGCAACGGCCTGCCGCACCGCTACCGCCACACCGGCGACGACATCGCCAGTACGTCGCTCTTCTATCTGGACGCCCCGAGCTCCGCGTCCCGTCCGACCACCCCGGACCTGCTCGCGCTCGAGGTCGACTGACCGGCACCCGGCCGGTCGACCCGAGGGACCCCGCCTCGTCCAGCACGCCGCTTCCCAGGATCCGTCCGCCGGGTGCGGAGGCCCTCCTGAAGCCTCTTCGCCCCGGGCCCGCCCCCAGGATCCGTACGTCCCAGGCCCATCCCACTCCGACAGGAGCGCACGCATGCTCCAGCACGGCAACGAAGCCGGGCACACGGCCCTCTCCCCGTCCGGCACCTCGCGCCGCCGCTTCCTCACCGCCACGGCGGGCACCGGCGCGGCCGTCGCGGCCCCGGCCCTGCTCACCGGTTGCGGCTCGGCGCGGGCGAAGGGGGGCAACCTCCAGTTCTGGAACTTCTACGGACCCCAGCGCTCGCCCGACCCGGCCATCAACGCGCAGTCCAAGTGGTTCACCGACATGGTGGCGAAGTGGAACGCCACCCACAAGGCGCGGATCGACCTCGTCCACCTGCCGCAACCCACGTACCTCAACGGGTTCAAGCTGCCGTCCGCCTTCGCCACCGGTGAGGGCCCGGACATCTTCCTGCTCTCCCCCGGCGACTTCCTGCGCTACTACAACGGCGGCGTCCTGGAGGACCTCACGCCGCACATGGAGCAGGCGGCCGTCGACGACTTCGGTTCCACTCTGGACAGCCGCATGGTCGACGGCAGGGTCTACGCCCTTCCCATGGAGATCGAGCCGCTGGCCATGTTCTACTCCCAGGGCCTCTGGGAGAAGGCCGGCCTCTCCGAGGCCGACATCCCCGCCACCTGGGACCAGATGCTCGACGTCGGCGACAAACTGCGCGGCCGCACCACGGCCGGTCTCGTCTTCGAGACCAACCCGGGCTACTACCAGAACTTCACCTGGTACCCGTGGATGTGGCAGGGCGGCGGCGACGTCCTCGACGAGCGGGGCGACGTGGCCTTCGGCTCCAAGGCCACCCGTCAGGCCCTCGGGCTGTGGCAGGACGCGGTGCGCCACGGCATCGCTCCGCGCACCATGCCCGCCGCGGGCGACGTGATCGGCGGCTTCAAGGGCGGCAACGTCGGCATGTGGCAGCAGGGCATCTGGAACGTCTCCAGCTTCAAGGCGTTCGCGCCCGACTACCCGTACGGCGTCTTCAAGCTCCCGGTACCCCCGGGCGGCGAGTACGTCACCGCGCTGGGCGGCTGGTCCTTCTGCGCCAACGCCCAGGGCCGCGACCCCGAGGCCGCGGCCGAGTTCTGCGTCTGGGCGCTGGGGTCCATGAAGGACGACTCCATCGACCGGATGGTCGACTGGTGCGTCGGCGCCAAGTCCGACGTGGCACCACGCGCAAGCGCCCTGGAGCGCGGCGCCGCCAAGGGCGGCTACGACTCCGAGGTGATGCGCAGGTTCAAGGACGAGGTCTTCCCGGGCGGCCGCGCCGAACCGCGCTATCCCCCCGTGATCTACAAGGCGATCTCCGACGCCATCCAGGGCACCATGCTCGCCGGCCGCGGCGTGGACGGCGAGACGGAGCGGGCCGCCCGGTCCATCACCGCCTACACCAAGAGCTACAAGGGGGCGAGCCTGGTATGAGCAGCGTCGCCGCGAAGGAGCGCCGGGCCACCACGGCCTCGGCGCAGGCCCCGTCCGGAGGCCCGGGGTTCAGTCGCAAGCACCGCGAGTGGCTGGCCGCCGCGCTTTTCCTCGCCCCCGACGTACTGGGGCTGCTGGTCTTCGTCGCCGTTCCGATGGTGCTCTCCATCGCCCTGAGCTTCTTCCAGGTCAGCGGCTTCGGCAGCTACGAGTGGATCGGGCTCGGCAACTACGAGCGGATGATGAACGACCCGCTCTTCTGGGACTCCATGAAGATCACGGGCCTGTACGTCGTGGTCCTCGTCCCCGTGCTGTTCTGCGTGAGTCTCGGTCTGGGCCTGCTGGTCAAGCAGACGCTGCCCGGCATGGGCGTCTACCGCACGGCGCTCTTCCTGCCGTACGTCATCAGCCTCGTGGTGGTCGGCGTGCTGTGGAAGTTCCTGCTCGACGAGCAGACCGGCGCGGTCAACCGGGCCATGCGGGCGGCCGGCTTCGACGGCGAGTCATGGCTCGGCAGTCCGTCACTGGCGCTGGGCTGCGTCATCGCCGTCATGGTGTGGGTGATGATGGGCTACTACATGATCATCTTCTTGTCCGGTCTGCAGGAGATCCCGAAGGAGTACTACGAGGCCGCGCGGCTCGACGGCGCGGGTCCGTGGACCGCCTTCCGCAGCATCACCTGGCCACTGCTGCGCCCGACGAGCTTCTTCGTCCTGATGATGTCCACGGTCGCCGCCATCACCGGCGGTCTGGACCTGATCTTCGTCCTCACCAACGGCGGCCCCGCCAACGGCACTTCGCTGGCGATCTTCTACATCTACCAGCAGGCCTTCGGATTCGGGGAGTACGGCTACGCGTCGGCCATGGGCTCGTTCCTGGTACTGATCATGGTCGCCGTCTCCGTGGTGATCTTCAAGTTCACGAGAGGCGGGAGGTTCGACGATGGCCAGTGACGCCATGGCGACCCAGGCAGACACCCGGGCAGGCCGTCGCCGGCCGCCCTCCTCCCGCGCCGGGCTGACCATTCTGGCCGTCGTCCTGTCGGTGATCAGCGTCGCGCCCGTCCTGTGGATGGTCACGTCGTCCTTCAAGACGCGTGAGACCGTCACCGACGGCAAGCTGATCCCCACCGACTTCACCTTCGACAACTTCGTGTACGTCTTCACGGAGGTGCCGTTCGCGCGCTACCTGTGGAACAGCTTCTTCATCTCCGCGATGATCACCATCGCGGCGCTGTTCTTCCACTCGATGGCCGCCTACGCCCTGGCCCGGCTGCGTTTCCCGGGCCGCGACAAGCTCTTCGGGGCGATCTTCGCGACCCTCCTGGTCACCGCGCCCGTCGTGCTGATCCCGCTGTTCCTGGTCGCCCGCGAGCTGAACCTGCTCGACAGCTACGCCGGCCTGATCATCCCGGCGATCTTCAACGCCTTCGGCATCTTCCTGCTGCGCCAGTTCTATCTCGGCCTGCCGAAGGAGCTGGAGGAGGCGGCGGTCATCGACGGCTGCGGCCACTGGCGGGTCTACTGGAACATCGTGCTGCCGATGTCCCGGCCGATCCTCTCGGCGCTGGCGATCTTCTTCTTCCTCGCCAACTGGAACGCCTTCGTCTGGCCGCTCGTCGCCACGAACGACCAGGACCTGACGGTGGTCCAGCTCGGCATCGCCTCGTTCCAGACGCAGTACACCTCGAACTGGAACTACATCCTGGCGGCGGCGACGGTGGCCGCGCTGCCCATGCTGATCCTGTTCTTCGCCTTCCAGCGGCAGATCGTGGAGTCTGTCAAGACGTCCGGCATCAAATGAGTCCGTGCGCCCCACCGCACGGGCGCCACCGCACCGGTCGAGGGGGCCGGCGGTCAGCCCCCGACCGGCCCGCCGGTGCTCTCGCGGACCTGGAGCTTCGTGCGCAGCACCACGGTCTGCAGCGGCGAGGCACCGCCCTCCATGCGCTGGAGCAGCAGGTCCGCCGCGGCACGCCCCAGTTCGTACGAGGGCAGCTCCACGGCCGACAACGACGGTCGCACCAGCGACGCCCAGGGGACGTCGCCGAAGGAGAGGACACCGACGTCCGGCGGGGTGCGGCCGGCCTCGCCCAGCGCGTCGAGAACACCGATGGTCATGAGGTTGTTGGCGACGAACACCGCGTCGGGCGGCTCGGGCAGGGACAGCAGGTCACGCATCGCCGCGCGGCCGCCCTCGACCCGGAAGTCGGCGTGCCGTACGTACGTGTCGTCCGCGGCCTCGGCGCCTCGTGCGGCGTTCAGCGCCGCCCGGTGGCCGGCCAGGCGTTCCTCCGAAGTCGAGGCGCCCCGGGGCCCGGTGATGCAGGCGATCCTGCGGTAACCGGCCCGCAGCAGGTGCCGGGTGGCCACCTCGCCGCCGTGGCGGTCGTCGAGCCCGACCGCGTCCACCTCCGCGTCCCGGGGCCGTCGGTCGACGGCGACCACGGGCACGCCACGGGCGATCAGCGGTCCGAGGTCCGTCTCGTCCTGGGAGGCCGCCGCCACGATCACGCCTGCCATCTGCTCGCCAAGGGCGACCTCGAGGTAGCGGCGCTCCTTGTCGGTGTCCTCGTCGGAGTTGCACAGCACCACCGAGAGGCTGGTGCGCTGCGCGGCGTCCTCGACCCCGCGGGCGAGCGAGGTGAAGAACGGGTTCTCGATGTCCGGGATGATCAGGGCGATCACGCTCGAACGCTGTTTGCGCAGCGACCGCGCCACCCTGTTGGGCGCGAAGCCGAGTTCCGCCGCAGCCTTTCGGACGGAGAGGACGCGTGCCGGTGTGACGTTGCCGCCGTTGAAGACCCGTGAGACGGTCGCCGGGGACACTCCGGCGGCTCGTGCCACGTCCTGGATCGTCACCACCTGCGTCCGCGTCCTCTCACCGAGCGTGTCACCGTGCGTGATACTCACCCGCCCACCCTACCCTGCGGCTGAAAAGGATTTCACCCTTGTACGGAGCGGGAAGAGCCGGGGCGGACACCGGCTGCGGCCGGCCCGTTCACACTCCGGCGGTGCGGGCCCGGTGGCCGCGCCCGCCGGACCCGGCCTGCGCTCGCAGCCGTCGGCCACGCCGCGTCGGTCCCCAGGGCTTGAGGAGCGAGATCACCGTCATGAAGACGTAGGCGGAGAGGGAGACGACCGGCCCGAACAGCACCTCGCCCGCGTCGGGCAGCGACTCGCCCGCGGCGACCGCGGCAACGGCCGAGTTCACGCCGGGGCGCAGCGCGAAGACCGTGGCGGTCGTCGTGGCCAGCGTCAGCCAGAACTTCGTGTACACCCACCGGTGCCGGGCCAGCCCCCACGGAGTGCCCAGGGCCAGCAGCACACCGCTCGACAGGGTGAGGAACGCGAGGGGGAGCAGGAGCCAGTCGGCGAAGAGCTTCATGCCACGGACGCTGGCCTCCACGGTCACGGCGGAAGCGGTGGTGGCGGCGGTGGCGCCGAGCGCCAGCAGCCCGAGCGAGAGCCCGAGCCAGCCGGCGGAGGCGACGACATGGACGACGAGGGAGGCCCGGCGGGCGGGGCGGCTGAGTTTCACCCCACCCACGCTGCCGGGCGACGGCCGTGCAGGCGTCCGGCGACGGGAGTAACCCCGTGTACTGACCCGGGCGTACTCGAGAGACGTCGCCGTGCCCCGAACGGCGCAGCCGTCGGTCTCCCGCCCTGCCGGGCGCCGTCGTGCGCCCTAGGCTGACACGCGTCCGAAGGAAACGCCGCTAGGAGTTCTCATGCGTCTGCCCATCGAACTCAGGCATGTCGCCCCACGGCTGGCAACCGGGGCCTTCATCCTCAACTCCGGGCTGTCGAAGCGCGGGGCCGATGAGCAGACCGCCGCCATGCTGCACGGAATGGCGAAGAACAGCTACCCGTTCCTCGGCAGGATGCGGCCCGCGACCTTCGCCCGGCTGCTCTCCGCCGGTGAGACGGCGCTCGGCGCCGCGCTGCTCCTGCCGGTCGTACCGACGGCAGTGGCAGGCATCGGCCTGACCGCGTTCTCCGCCGGGCTGGTGGGTCTGTACCTGCGCACGCCCGGCATGCGCGAGGAGGGAAGCCTGCGCCCGACCCAGGAGGGCACGGCCCTGGCGAAGGACACCTGGATGCTCGGCATCGGGGTCGGATTCGTCGTCGACGGACTCACGCGCCGGGGCCGGTGACGGCACAACGCCCGCCAAGAGGCCGCTACGGTAACGAGAAGCATCATCGGCATTAACGGCAAACCACGGAATCCGTAATGCAATGTGTTTCCGTTCAAATTTCGCCGAATAAACGCCGGATCACTGCAGAAACGCACGTCACATCACTATGCTGAAACCGCTTCGCCGAGTTGGCGCGGCCGCTGCCGACGTGCCCGGGGAGGGGCACCGACCGCAGTTGTCGGGGGTTCGGGGAAAAATCGAGGGAACGGCAGATGCTGTTCCTGCCTCGATTATCTCGAGAGGTCGACCAGAATTCTTCGCGGGCCATTGTCTCGCCACCCCCGGAATTCGTTCGACGAAAGCTGAGGAATTCCCGTGAGACGCATGACCTCCGCACTGCTGTCCCTGAGCGCCCTGCTGGCGACCTCCGCCCTGGCCGCTCCCGCGGCCGTAGCCGCCCCGGGGACCGACCGGCCGGCCGCCGTGCCCGCCGGATGGGAGGCGGTGGACGCGAGCGATCTGGCGCGGATCACCGAGGAGGCGGGCGCCCGGAAGGCCCCGCTCGCCGCCGGGGACGGCACCCTCGCCGCGGACGCGGAGCCGGAGCCGCTGGCCATGCAGTCGGCCCGCAACGGCCGGTTCGTGGCCACCGAGGTGAACTACACCGCCCCGAACACCGGTGCTCTGCGGGCTCGTTCGGCCGAGATCGGCGGCTCCTGGGAGAGCTTCGCCTTCGAGTGGGACGAGGCCACCGAGACGTACGCCCTGAAGTCCCTGGCGAACAACCGCTACGTGGCGGTGGAGAAGAACTTCACCGGCAGCGCGCAGAACGTGCTGCGTGCCCGCTCCACGAGCGTGGGCGGCTGGGAGCGGTTCTTCGTGTATTACAACCAGGACCTGCAACGCTGGGCGCTCCAGTCCACGCTGAACGGCCTGTTCGTCACCATGGAGAACAGCTACACCGGATCGCTCCAGTACGCGCTGCGCGCCCGCTCCACCGACATCACCGGCTCCTGGGAGGAGTTCGTCCTGTACGACCTCGGCGCCTGACGCCCGTCGAGCCGAACCACCGGCGCTCGTCCGGAACTTGGGCGCCGGTGTGCGGCCCCGGTCAGCACGCCGTTCACCTGTCCCGCGCTACGGCGCCCTCGGGGACGGCGGGGACGTGGCCGTACCCTCCAGCTCGTCCGGGCCCGGCGTCTCCGCCGAGATCACCGGCCGCGGAGGACGGTCGCCTCACATGGGCGCGTTTTGTCTCGTTCCTCCTGGCAACCCGTTTGGGGTACACCCACGTGCGACGAGGTGAGAACCATGCTGGTGCTGGGTCTCCTGCTCATGGCGGGCGCCGCCGCCTTCGCGGGGCTGCTGATCGCGGACAATCTGTCCGGCGGTCCGGACTACACGGTGTCCCTGCTGGGGAGCGATCCATTCACGATCAGCACGCTCGGGGCGTTCCTCGGCGGTATCGCGCTGACCCTGATCTTCGGTCTGGGCATGTGGATGCTGCTGGCCGGAACGGTGCTGGCGCGCCACCGCAGCAAGAAGCGCCGCAGGGACCGCGACACCGCCCGGCGGACCGCCGCGGAGCGCGACGAACTGGCCGGCCGCGTGGAAGGCGACGGCGGCGGCGACACGGCGGGCGAGACGGCAGGGCACCGTCGCCCGTCCACCCACCGGCCGCAGTGGCTCCGGCTCCACGGCCGCTGACCGGGTCGGGTCCGCCCGAAGCCTCCTCCGGTCGGCGACGTTGGGCTGAACCTCGCATCCGGATCGGTGGGAGGCCGAGGTGGTCGAGACGACGGTGGCCGAGGTGATGGCCGAGCTGGCCGACCTCGAGGATCCGAAGACGCGCGAGGTGAACGAGAGACACGGTGACGATCACGGTGTGCACCTCGGCAAGCTGCGCGCGCTCGCCAAGCGGCTCAAAACGCAGCAGGACCTCGCGTGCCGGCTCTGGGAGACGGGCGACACCGCGGCGAGACTGCTGGCGATCCTGATCTGCCGCCCGAAGGCGTTCGAGCGCGACGAGTTGGACGTCATGCTGCGCGAGGCGCGTACACCCAAGGCGCACGACTGGCTCGTGAACTACGTGGTGAAGAAGAACCCGCACTCCGAAGAGCTGCGCCTGGCCTGGTCCGCCGACCCGGATCCAGTGGTCGCGAGCGCCGGCTGGGCGCTGACCACCGAACGCGTGGCGAAGAAGCCCGACGGCCTCGACCTCGCGGGGCTCCTCGACACCATCGAGGCGGAGCTGAAGGACGCCCCGGAGCGTCTGCAGTGGGCGATGAACCACTGCCTGGCTCAGATCGGTATCGAGCATGCCGAGCACCGCACCCGTGCGATCGGCATCGGTGAGCGCCTGGAGGTGCTCAAGGACTACCCGACTTCCCCGGGCTGCACGTCTCCGTTCGCGCCCACCTGGATCACCGAGATGGTGAGCCGCCGGCCGGACGGGTAAGTCGCCCCCTCTGCGCCGGGCCGGTCATTCCTCCGCGTCGCGGACCAGGAGCGCGATCTGTACCCGGTTCTCGACCGCCAGCTTGGCGAACAGGTTGCCCGTGTGTGCCTTGACGGTCGCGACGCTGATGCGCAGCCGCTGGGCGATCTCCGGGTTGCCCAGTCCGTCCGCGATGGCCCGAGCGGTTTCGCGTTCCCGTTCGGTCAGTATGGCCAGCTGTTGCCGTGCGGCTTCGCGGGACGAGTTGCGGGCGTGCGAGGACTGCGGACCGGTGGCCGCGGCGATCACCCGTGCCGTGGCCGCCGGGGAGAGCACGGGGTTGCCGTCCGCGACGGCCCGCACCGCGTCGAGGATCTGCTGCGGTGCGGTGTCCTTGAGGACGAACCCGAGTGCTCCGGCGCGCAGTGCGCCGAGCACCAGGTCGTCGGAGTCGAACGTGGTCAGCATGAGCACCCGGGGCGGCGCCGGTCGGGTGACGAGTTCCCGCGTCGTGCTGAGACCGTCGCGGCCGGGCATCCGGACATCCATCAGCACGACGTCCGGCCGCTGCTCGTCCACCACGGTGATCGCGGCGTCCCCGTCGGCCGCCTCCGCGACGACGGTCAGGTCCGGTTCGCCGTCGACGACGAGCCGCAGGGCCATTCGCACCAGCTGTTCGTCGTCGACGATGACGACACGCACCGGCTCCCGCTCGCTGTCCACTCATGCTCTCTTTTCGTGGGTGGGGTTCGGCCAGGGTAGTTGTGCGGTGAGGAGGTAACCGTTGTCGGGTGTGGGGTGGTGGCCGATTTCTCCGCCGGCGAGGTCGACTCGTTCGGTGAGGCCGAGAAGGCCGAACCCCGATGCCGGTGGTTGCGCGGACCTGGTGGTGGCCGGGGAGTTGCGGACGCTGACGTCGAGTCCGCCGCCCGCCGATCCTTCGAGGGTGATGTGTACGTGTGCGCCTGGAGCGTGTTTGGCGGCGTTGGTCAGTCCCTCCTGGACGACCCGGTAGCAGGTTCGTCCGACGGCGTCCGACGGTGTTCCCGTCACGGTGGTGCTGAGCGTCACGTCCAGTCCGGATGTGCGGGCGTCGGCCACCAGGCCGGGGATCGCCTCCAGGGAGGGCTGCGGCGCTTCCGGGTGTCCCGGGTCGGCACGGAGCACGCCCAGGACATCCCGTAGTTCCTCCAGGGCTTGGTGCGAGCCCTCCGCGATGCCGCGGACCAGCACGCGGCTTTCCTCGGCTCCGAGGTCGCCGCGGTGATCAAGCACTCCGGCCTGCATGGCGACCAGGGAGATCCGGTGCGCGAGCACGTCGTGCATCTCGCGGGCGATCCGGTTGCGTTCCAGTGCCCGTGCCTGCGCCGCCCGTGCGGCCTGTTCCCGTTCCGCGCTCTCCGCCCGGTCTCGCAAGGACCGCACTTCCACACGCCGAGCGCCGACGGCCATGCCCACGGCCACCGCGATGCCCGCGGTCAGTGCCGGGAAGGCGAGTTGGAGCCACCACGAGCCGGGCGGACTCTGGACCGGGTAGAAGCCGACGGCGAACTGCGAGGCGGTCACGTAGGCGAGCACGACGACCCCGATCTCCACCGGGCGACGACGGGCGGAGATCGATCCCAGCGCCACGAGCGCGGCGCCGGTGGCGAGTGCCGACACGGTCGAGGCGATCGCCACCGTCAGGGCGACGGCGAGCGGGAACCGCCGCCGCCACCAGAGCGCCGTCAGGCAGCCGAGTGCCACCAGCGGATCACCGATGAAGAACCAGGGGCCCGGTCCGGCCGCCTGTTCCCGCGCCAGCAGCACACCGGTGGAGAGCCAGGCCGGTACGCCCACTGCCGCGGCCGCCGCCAGCCGCCAGGTCTGCTGCCACCACCCGAGCCGTGGCGCGACGTCCATGTTCACCTGGCCATTATCGCGAAACGGTGTGGCCGGTGAGTCAGACCCAGGGCTGATGTCCGCCCTGGACCGGAGTCGATTCACCGCCTCCCGGCGTACGCGAAGTCGTACGGGGCCCAGTCGGTGACCCGGCGGTACCCGAGGCGCTGGTAGAGGGCGTTACTGGTGGGGTTGGCCGCGTTCGTGTACAGCACGACCTCCGTGGCGCCCGAGGTGAGCGCGGCCCGGCTCACCTCGGCCGTCACGGCGGCCGCGTAGCCGCGCCCGCGGAGGTGGGCCGGGGTGTAGACGGGGTCCACCCGGACCATCCCGGCGACCAACGGGTTCACGCCCGCTATGGAGACGGGGGTGCCGTCCGGGGTCTCCCAGAAGGTGTAGCGCTTCTCGGCGAAGCGCGTGCCGGCCCAGGAGCCGGCGTCGATGGTGACGTTCTCCCCGAGGTCCGCGGCGAGTTCGCGGCACCAGCGCATCAGGTCTTCGTGATCCTGGTCGCCCAGCATCCGGCCGCGGCCCTCCGGGTGCGGCTCGGGCGGGGTGAGCGTGCCGAGGCGGTACAGGTGCATTCGGACGCGGAGTGTCGGCGTCGCGCCGGTGTGCCGCTGCCAGGCATCGGCGAACGCGGTGGCGGTGTCGTGGTCCGCGGTGACGCCGGAGAGCGTGTGGCCGAGGCCGTGCAGACGGGCGGCGAGGGCGTCGGCCCGTTCGGGGGTGAGCGGGGTGAGGGTCAGCCGGCGGGTGGGCGGGCGGAAGAAGATCGCCTGGGTCTCGCCCTCCGACTCCAGCCGACCGAAGAGGACGGTACCGGGGTCGAACGCGCCCGGGCGGGTCCGCCACTTCTCCATCACGGTGAGCGGGGTGTTGTGCAGGACGGGGCGCGAGCGGAGGAAGTCTCCTGCCCGGGTGAGAAAGTCGTCGAGGTCTTCGGTGAGGTGCCAAGCATCCGGACGCATGCCTCATGATCCCGCGGACGCTCGCTTCCCGGGGTCGGTGTGGGAAACCGGCCCGTGTGCCGTGGGAGCCGTGGGAGCGGGCGTCGACCGTTGGACCCGGAACAATCGTGCCCTTCGGATGGTCCAAGGGCGTCAGAATGGCGCGATGGACCATCACTTCGTCGGCATCCCGGAGTTGACCGGCGTTCCCCGTGTCGCTGTCGTCATCGACGTCATGCGCGCCTTCACCGTGGCTGCCTGGGCCTTCTCACGTGGCGTCGAGAGGATCGTCCTGGCCTCGACGGAAAGTGAGGCACTCGCCTTGAAGGAGAGCCACCCGGGCTGGCTGGCTTTGAAGGACGGAGCTCCCGCAGCGGGCTTCGACGCGGTGAACTCACCTGGCTTGCTCAGGGCACGCGATTTCACCGGCCGTACGCTGGTGCAGAAGACGACGGCGGGAACCGTGGGCGCGCTGGCCGTCGCGGACGCGCCGCTGATCCTGTGCGCGAGTTTCGTGGTGGCCGGCCCGACCGCGCGTTTCCTGCGGACCAGGGATTCCGGCCCGGTGACGTTCGTTGTCACCGGTGAGGGGGGCCGGGCCGACGAGGACCTGGCCTGCGCCGAGTACATTGGCCGCTCCATGGCCGGGGGCGACGTCGGGGCGGCCCCGTATCTCCACCGCGCGAGGACTTCTCGTGCCGCGGCCGATCTTGCCGGTGGGCTGCGGAGCGGATACCACCCGGACGATGTCGATCTCTGCTTGGAAATCGACAGGTTCCCCTTCGCGATGACGGCTCGCCGAGAAGAGTCTTTGACGGTACTCCGTCCCGTCGCGGTGCCCGACGCCCCGCCCAGTCCGTCCAGTAGCGTGGAGTCGGGAAAGCAGCCGTCCTCGGCCGGTAGTTGACCAAGGCACTACTACTGTCCCGTGCCGCTCCACCGACCTGGCGGGTGATCGGGCGCCGCAGCGGAGCATGATGTAGTCGATGCGGCGGTCCGCCGCTTCGGGCATGTCACCTTGCCGGACGAGGGGGTTGCCGGAGCTGAAAGTCGGGCCTTGCTCGCAGGGATGCACGGCCGACCAGGCGTCTTGACAGCAGACGCCCACGCCTTCCAACGACTGCAGCCCTTGGAGGAATCGCAGGCTGCTTGCCTGCGGAGTCGCATCGAAGTCCCCCAGCAGCACGGTGTGCTGCGACGCACCTTCGGCTGTGGTCCGCTCCGCGAGGCGAGCCACGGCCAGTGCCTGCAGTTCCCGCTCGTGCTCCCAGCCATGGGGCCAGCTCGGTTTGTGGTGCACCAGCAGGACGGTGCCCATGGGTTCCGGGAGCGGAAGCTCGGCGGCGAGGACTCCGCCTCGGTGTGCACCGTCCGCTCGGTCACCTCCAGCGTGTCCGACACCGTGCGCCCGAAGGGGCGGCGGGCCGCCAGTACGGCGCCCACGCCCTCGGCGGACCACCGTGGGTGTGGAAGCACATGCCAGCCACTGCTCTCGAGGACTTCCGCGTCCTCGCGCGTCACCTCCTGAAGCGCGAGCACGTCCGGGCCCAGGCGCTGAAGTTCCTCGGCCAGGACCACTCGCCGACTCGAGCCGTCGGCATACGACGGAGCCAGCACGTTCATGGTCATCAGCCGTATGCCGCGGGCCGTCTCACTCACCGTTTCAGCGTGGCACATCTCAGACCGGGCCGTCGGCAGCTCCTGGCTGCGCGAGCCGCTCCGCTGCGCTGCGGGGTTCGCGTCCGAGAAGTTCGGACAGGAGCGGGTCGGCTTCGGCGAAGAAGCCCGCGCGGGCGGCCTGGTACCAGGTGAGCATGAGCAGGGCCATCTCCTCCGGTACGCCGCTCGCGGTCTGGTCGGCGACCCACTGCTCGTCTTCCACGACGATGCGCTCGACGGTGCGGCCGGCGAGGCCGGAGGCGATGCCGGCGAGATCGTCGAAGGTGACGGCGGCGGGTGCGGTGAGGGTGACGGGGCCGTCGAAGGGACGGTCACCTGAGAGGATGACCGCGGTGGCCTCGGCTATGTCGGCACGGTCGGTGTACGGGACGGGACCGTCTGCCGGTTGGGTGATCCTGCCGGTCCGCAGCCACGGGCCGAGCACCTGGTCGAGAGGGCCGTAGGCGCCGTTGCGCAGTGCCGTCCAGGAGACTCCGGAGCCGGCGAGGATCGCCTCGGTGGCGATGTGGTTCCGCGACGGCGGGTACGGGTTTCCGGGGACGGCGGCCTGCTGGCTGGTGTAGAGGATCCGCTGGACACCGGCTGCGACGGCGGCCTCGATCGCGTTGCGGTGCAGGCCGACGATGTCGGCCGCCGGGTCGTTGCCGGACACCAGCAGCACCTGCTCGGCACCCTGGAACGAATGGCGCAGCGTGGCTGGATCCTCGTACGAGCCCTGCCGCACGCGTACGCCGCGGTCGGCGAAGTGGCGCGCTTTGCCGACGTCGCGGACGCTGACGCCGATCCGGTCGGCGGGTATGCGCTTGAGGAGGTGCTCGACGGTGGCGCCGCCGAGCCCGCCGGTGGCACCGGTGACAACGATCATGGTCGTCCCCTTCCGATCATAAACTGACCAGGGTGGTCAGATTCGTCTGTGGCCACGACTTTAGGTAAGCTGACCGGACTGGTCAAGTTACGACTGCCACAGCAAGGGACGGTGTGGGCATGAGCGGTGGGGCGCCCTCGAAACCACGGCTACGCGCCGACGCCAAGCGCAATGCCGACCAGATCCGCCGTGCCGCGATCGACGCCTTCCAGGGCAGGGGCCTGACCGTGCCGCTGGAAGAGGTCGCCAAGGCGGCAGGGGTGAGCAAGGCCACGATCTTCAACCGGTTCGGCGGCCGGATCGGACTCATCGACGCCGTCATCGAAGAGGTCGTCGCAGTCGAACTGCACGCCATCATCGGCCGCACCCGCGCCATCGGCGACGCCGGCGAACGGCTCGCGTACTACATCACCGCGATCCGCGACCTCCAGTACCGTCAGCCGGCCGCCAACGACACCCTGCTGCAGACCTACCCCGACGCACAGAGCCTCATGGCGATCTGCCGGGCCGCAGGCGAGGTCAACGACGAACTCATCGCGGCCGGCCGAGCCTGCGGTGCGCTGCGCCCCGAGTTCACCGCGGACGACCTCCACGCGCTGGTGCACGACAACGCGCTCGCCCTCAAGTACGGAACCCGCCCCGACCGGGACGACTACGACCGCCGGACCGCCTACCTCCTCGATGGGATCCGAGGTCGGTAGTCCGTCCGCCGGGTCGGGTCAGTTGAACGCACGCAGCACCAGCCGCACGACTCCCATGACTCCTCGCCAGATCCAACCGAGCAGTCCCGCCTCCACAGCGATTTCAGCGGCGGTCTCGGCAGCGTCCGTCCGGTCCGACTCGGAACGGCACCGGGAACAGGAACGGGGCCAACTTCGCTTTCGCGCACCGCACTTCTTGCACGTCGCCATGACCTCATTCTCCACTGTCGCCGCACCCCCGCCCTCGTTCAGCGCGGACACCGAGCTGCCGAGCGCGTCCGCGAGGCGGACCAGGGTGGCGAAGTTCGGGTTGCCCTGGGCCTTCTCCAGGCCGACCAAACTGCTATCACGGAGTGGGTGGGCCGAGGAGGGGCGAAGCCTCTCGCATCGGCCCACCCGTCATCGGACGATCAGCCATCGTCGCAGGTCAACGATGCCTTCCCCGCGGCTTCAGCGGTGTCGCCGGCAATGCGGGGGCCGGCAGCGGATCCCCGTCGTAGCCCTTGACCTCTCCGAAGCGCGTCCCTTCCGTCCAGTCCTGCCGCGCCTGCACGATCTCGTCCTGCGACCGGCCGATCCAGTTCCAGAACATGATCAGCTCCTCCTCGAACGGCTCGCCGCCCAGGAGCATCAGGCCCGCGTCCGAGTCGGCGCGCAGGGGCAGTTCGTCGCGGCCGCAGCCGAGGTAGAGCATCGAGCCCGGCACCAGCGGCACGCCGTCGACGTGGGCCTCGCCGGTCATGGACAGGACGGCGTACTCGAAGTCCCGTTCCAGCGGGAGACGTACGTCCGTGCCGCCGGTGAGGGTCAGGTCGGCGCCGACGATGGGGGTGTACGTCGTTCCCGGCGAGGTGGTGCCGTCGAGGGTGCCGAGGAGCAGGGTGGCCGTCAGGCCGGGGGCGGTGACGACGGGCAGGTCGGCGTGGAACTCGAAGCGCGGGTCGGTGTGGCGGTGGGCGTCCGGAAGGGCGACCCACAGCTGCGCGCCGTGCAGGAAGCGGGCGTGCGAGCGCGGGCTCTCCTCGGAGTGGCTGATCGCGCGGCCCGAGGTCATCAGGCCCAGCTGGCGCGGGCGGATGGTCTGCAGGCCGCCGGTGGAGTCGCGGTGCAGTACCTCGCCCTCGTGCAGCCAGCTCACCGTCTGCAGGCCCATGTGCGGATGCGGCGGCACCTGCATGCCGGGCTCGTCGGCGATGTCGTCGGGGCCGTAGTGATCGACGAAACACCAGGCGCCGACCATGCGCCGGCCCAGGTTGGGCAGGAGTCGGCGGACCTCGGTGGACTCGCCGAGCTTGACTTGGCGAGGGCTGAGGAGTTCCCGCACGGGCTCCGCCACCACGAAGCCGCGGCCGCCGCACAGGCTGGGAACCGCCTCGCGATCAAGATTGCTCATGCCGCCCAAACTAGCGCCGGACGGGCCTCCGCGTCAGACCGTACTCCGGCCGTCACCGTGACGGGTCGGATACGCCACTCCCAGCGATGGTGGAATGTTCAACCAGGTGGCGTGGTTGCGGAACACCGAAGGAGGTCTCGAGTGGACACGACGTACTACGACCACGGAACGCCGGCGGAGCGCTGGGAGCGCGCGCGGATGTTCTTCGACGCCAAGGACTACGCCGCCGCGGCACGCGTCCTGAGCGGGCTGGTCGGGGAGGTGCCCGAGCAGACCGGACCGCGGCTGCTGCTGGCGCGCGCCTACTACCACTCGGCCCAACTGCGGCGCGCGGAGGACGAGCTGCGGATCGTCGTCGAGCGCGATCCCGTCGAGCGGTACGCCCGGCTGATGCTGGGACGCACCCTCGAACGGCAGGGGCGCCAGGAGGAGGCCGACGCGCAGCTGCGCATCGCCTCCGCACTGGCGGGCGACTTCGCCGACCGCTGAGCGGCGACGTTACGGCGACACAGGGAGCGGCGGGGCGGGGCGGGGGGGGGGGGGAGGGGCCCCCCCCCCCCCCACGGGGGTCGGGGCCCACCCCCCGGGGTGAGTCTCGCCTCTCGACCGACCGAGTCGGGTGGGCGGGTGGGCCAAGGCAAGGAAGGAAAGGACACCGTGCCAGAGGGGCACACCA